>JANOCN010000086.1:0-2985 GCA_031412185.1 Betaproteobacteria bacterium
GTGTCGCTGCCCAACTTCTGGCTCGGCCTGGTGCTCATCCTGCTGTTCTCGGTGCAGCTTGGCTGGTTCCCCACCGGCGGGTATGTGGAGCCGGGCGTCAACTTCTTCGGATGGCTGCGCGCGGCCACTTTGCCTGCGGTATCGCTGGCTCTGCTGCAGATTGGCCTGCTGGCGCGCATCACCCGTTCGGCCATGCTGGAGGTGCTGCGCCAGGACTACATCCGCACCGCACGCGCCAAAGGCCTGAGCGAGTTCGCGGTGATTGCCAAACACGCGATGGCCAATGTGCGTATTCCGGTGGTGACGGTTGTCGGCCTGATTTTCTCGGTGTTGTTGTCCGGCTCCATCATTATCGAGACGGTGTTTTCGGTGCCGGGCATGGGGGCTCTGCTGGGCAACGCCATCCTGCGGCGCGACTACCCGATGATCCAGGGTGGGCTGTTGTTTGTTGCCACCGCGCTGATGCTGCTCAACATCCTGACCGACGTGGCCTACGCCTGGTGCGACCCGCGCGTACGTGTCGACGGAGTTACCAGATGAACCGGGCCGCGACTGGTCTCTGGGGCCGTTTCCTGTTGCGGCATGGCACGCTGCGCCGGCTGCTCAAACATCGCGCGTTCGTGATCGGCCTGGTGCTGTTTGCCGCAGTCGTACTGATGGCACTGTTCGCGCCATGGCTGGCACCCAGCGACCCGAACAAGATGGCCGTGCGCATGCGTTTCAAGCCGCCGTCGTTCGAGTTTCCACTCGGTACCGACAACCTGGGCCGCTCCATGCTGAGCCGCGTTATATATGGCGGGCAACTGAGCTTGCTGATTGGCTTCTGGGTGGTCATGCTGAATGCTGTTTTCGGCATCCTGCTGGGCGCGTTGGCTGGCTATTTCTCCAAGCTGGACGGCCCTCTGATGCGTTTCGCCGACGCGCTGATGGCGTTCCCGTCGGTGTTGCTCGCCATCGGTATTGCCGCTGCGCTCGGGCCCTCGGCCACCACGGTGGTGATTGCGCTGTCGGTGGTCTACATCCCACGCACCGCGCGTATCCTGCGCGCTTCCATCCTGGTGGTGCGTGAGCAGGATTACGTACAGGCCGCGCGCGCGTCGGGTGCCACCAATTGGCACATCATGCTGCGCCATGTGCTGCCCAACAGCATGGCACCGCTGATCGTGCAGCTGAGTTTTGTTTTTGCCTATGCGGTGCTGTCCGAAGCCGTGCTCGGTTTTCTGGGCCTGGGTGCGCCGCCCACCCAACCGAGCTGGGGCATCCTGATCGCCGAGGGCCGCGGCTATATCCGCGAGGCCTGGTGGCTGACCTTTGTGCCGGGGGCGGCGATCGCGGTCACTGTGCTGGGGGTGAACCTGCTCGGTGACGGCCTACGCGATGTGCTCGACCCGCGTTTGAAGATTGAGCAGGGATGATGGCGCTTTTGTCCGTTCGCGATCTGGTCACCACGTTTCGGACCGAGTCAGGTGTTTTCCCGGCGGTAGACGGCGTGAGCTTCGATGTCGCACTGGGTGAGGCCTTGGGGATTGTCGGCGAAAGCGGTTCGGGCAAAAGCGTCACGGCGCTGTCCATCCTGGGCCTGCTACCGGACCCTCCTGGTCGCGTGGCGTCGGGTTCGATACGCTTTGATGGCCGCGAAATTGTCGGCCTGTCCAAAAAGGCGTTGCGAGACTTGCGTGGTCCGTCCATCGGCATGATTTTCCAGGAGCCGATGACCTCGCTCAATCCAGTATTCACGGTTGGCGACCAGATTGTGGAGACCATCCGCGCCCATGAAAAGGTCACAGCGGCGGTGGCGCGCGCACGGGCCATCGAATTGTTGTTGCGCGTGGGCATTGCCATGCCCGAGCGCCGCCTGGGCGACTACCCGCACCAGTTGTCTGGCGGCATGCGCCAGCGGGTGATGATTGCGATTGCGCTGGCCTGCTCGCCGCGGCTTTTGTTGGCCGATGAGCCGACCACCGCGTTGGATGTGACGATCCAGGCGCAACTGCTCGATCTGCTGCGCGACCTGCAGCGCGACACCCGGATGGCGGTGGTCATCATCACCCACAACATGGGTGTGATCGCCGAGTTCGCTGATCGGGTGCTGGTGATGTATGCCGGCCGCATTGCCGAAGAAGGGCCGGTCGATGCCGTGTTTACCACCCCCCGGCACCCCTACACGGTGGGCCTGCTGGGTTCGACGCCCAACCTGGAACGCGACAGCCCGCGCCTGGCCACCATTGCGGGTGTTTTGCCACAGCTCTCCGACACCATGCCGGGCTGCCGATTTGCGCCCCGCTGTGCACGCCGCACCGAGGTCTGCCTGCGCGAGAAACCCCCGCTGATGGATGTCGGCAACCAGCAGCGCGTGGCCTGTTTTCACTGGGACCAACCCGCCGTTGGAGAGCGCACATGACGCCGCCGGCAGTCTCTGCTGCCGGTGCTGTTGCGCTTATCGAGGTGCAGGGCCTTGCCAAGCACTACCCCGTGAAGGAAGGCTTGTTGCTGCCGCGTGTAGTAGGGCAGGTGCGTGCTGTGGATGGTGTGTCGTTTTCTATTGCTGCAGGCGAAACTCTGGGCCTGGTCGGCGAGTCGGGTTGTGGCAAGTCCACTGTGGCCAAGCTGTTGCTGCGGCTTGTGGAACCCACGGCCGGCAGCATCCGGCTGGATGGTGTCGATCTGGCTGCCCTGCCGCCTAAGGAGTTGCGCGCTGCGCGGCGCTCCATGCAGATCGTGTTTCAGGACCCGCAGGGTTCACTCAATCCGCGCATGCGTGCTGAAGATATCGTGCTGGAGCCATTGGTCATCCAGGGTGCGCGCCCGGGCCCGCAGATGCGCCAGCGGGCGGTAGAGTTGCTGGAGGCAGTGGGACTGTCCGCGGCACAGGCGCGGCTATATCCGCATGAGTTCTCGGGCGGCCAACGCCAGCGCCTTGGTATTGCCCGGGCGATAGCGCCAAACCCGCGTTTTATCGTTTGCGACGAAGCCGTGTCGGCGCTG
>JANOCN010000087.1:0-2308 GCA_031412185.1 Betaproteobacteria bacterium
TGGGCCGGTAGATATCGAACAGCGCAGCATCGCGCAACAAGCCCGCGCTCGGTGCGGCCCAGATGGCGGCGATCAATTCGGCGTGGGTGGTGCGTTCAGCCACCAATACCGCAATGTCGCGCTGCACCGGCTGGTGCCGGGATACCGGCTTGAATTCCGGCACCGGGTGCATCAATACCGGCTCCAGGTCCAGTTCGAACATCACCGGCGCGCCAATCAAGTCGTAGGTTTGACGCCACCTGGGGTGCAGCTCGCCAACAAACCCTATTGCGACGCCTGCCACCACCACGCGCGCGCAACGCCCGGGGTGCATGGCTGGGTGTGCGCCTGGCTCGAAGCTGGCTACAAGCGGTGCCAGCAAGGATTCCACATCGCCACGCGCATCGTAAAAGTCGGCGCTGCGCTCTTTGCTGCTCCACTGCAGGCCATCCACAGGACCGCACGCCATGCCTGCAACCCGCATCGGCTGGTGAATACCTTCCACTGTGGTATCGGTGTTCGCCACCGATGCGTCGCGCAAGAACACCCGCCCCAGCTCGAACACCCGCACACGCGGCGCTTTTCGGTCCTGGTTGAACTTGACCACCTGCAACAGTGAGCCCAGCAGCGAAGAACGCATCACATCCATCTGGCTGGCAATCGGGTTTTGCAGTTTGATCGGCGCTGGGTTACCGGCCAGCCCATTTTCCAGGCTTTGCGCAACAAAACTGAAGTTGATGGTCTCCGTGTACCCCAACGCGGCCAGCGTCCGACGCAACGCAAACGGGCTGCGTTGCGCCTCAGGCCGGATCCTGGCATAGATCGGTGCCAGGGGTGGCGAATTGGGCAGGTTGTTGTAACCAATGACACGGGCGACTTCTTCTATCAAATCTTCTTCAATCTGCAGGTCGAAGCGGTAGGGCGGCGCTACCACAGCCAGGCTCCCCACCTCATTGCCTGCGCCATTGCCGGGCATCTCTGTAACCGCGAGCCCGAGACGGCGTAGCGCCCCGGAACACTGGGCCAGGGTTAGCGGCATGCCGATCACTTTCGACGCTCGCGCCACGCGCAATTGCACCGTGTTGGCGACTGGCAAGTTGACTTGCTGGTCGTCGACCGCCCCGCACTGGGTTGCCCCTGTGCCGCAGATGTCGAGGATCAGCTGGGTAATATGCTCAATATGCGCAACGGTCTGGCTCGGGTCTACACCGCGCTCAAACCGGTGCCCGGCGTCGGTGGCAAAGCTGTAGCGGCGCGAGCGCCCCGCCACCGCGCGCGGCCACCAGAAAGCGGCCTCCACGTATACGTTGCGGGTAGCGTCAGACACTGCGGTGGCGTCGCCACCCATGATGCCGGCCAGCGACTCCACTTGCACGTCGTCGGCTATCACCCCAACTTTTTCATCCACCGTGATCGTGTTGCCGTTGAGCAGCTTGAGTTGTTCGCCCGATTTACCCCAGCGCACGTCGAGACCACCATGGATCTTGTCAAGGTCAAAAATGTGCGACGGGCGGCCGTATTCGAACATCACGTAGTTCGATATGTCCACCAGCGCGCTCACGCTGCGCTGGCCGCAGCGCGCCAGCCGCTCCACCATCCATGCGGGCGTCGTGGCCTGGGGGTTGACATTGCGAACGATTCGCCCGGAGAAACGTCCACACAAGTCGGTGGCATTGATCGTCACCGGCAGCACGTCGCCGGCAGTGACCGGCACAGCCCGGAAGCCGGGGGTCTTGAGCGGCGCACCGGTCAAGGCAGAAACTTCGCGTGCAATACCGTAAACACTCAGGCAATGGGCGAGATTGGGCGTGAGCTTCACAGTTATCAAGGTGTCATCTAGCCGCAGTGTTTCGCGCACGTTCTGGCCAAGCGGTGCGCTGACATCGAGCTCCAGCAGCCCGCCATGGTCTTCGGACAGGCGTAGTTCTCGCGCTGAACACAACATGCCCTGGCTTTGCACGCCACGCAACTGCCCGAGCTTGATCTGGAACACCTTGCCGTCTTCACCGGGTGGCAGTTCAGCACCGACCAGCGCACATGGCACCTTGATGCCAACCCGCGCATTCGGCGCCCCACACACGATGTCCAGCAGGCTGCCCTGCCCCACGTCCACTTTGCACACACGCAGCCGGTCCGCGTCGGGATGCTGTACTGCCTCCACGATTTCGCCAACCACCACATGGCTGAAAGGCGGTGCCACGGGCTTAAGTTCTTCGACTTCGAGGCCGGCCATGGTCAAGCTGTCCGCGAGCTCGCGGGTCGAGAGAGGTGGGTTGCAGAACTCGCGCAACCAGGATTCCGGGAATTGCATGCTAGTTAATTTGTTTGG
>JANOCN010000088.1:0-5709 GCA_031412185.1 Betaproteobacteria bacterium
CCCCGGCCCGTTTGGTTCTACGATCTGGGCCATGAACACCAACGCCCACCCGGCGCACCGCCCCGCGCCCGCGCCTTTTGGCCAACATTTGCGCACCTGGCGCCAGCGTCGCCACCTGAGCCAGTTCGACCTGGCCCAGGAGGCGGATATCTCCACCCGCCACCTGAGTTTTGTGGAAACTGGCCGCTCCGAACCGAGCCGCGAAATGGTACTGCGGCTGGCCGAACGGCTGAACATACCGCTTCGCGAGCGCAACACCCTGCTGGTGGCTGCCGGTTACGCGCCAATGTACCGCGAGAGGCCACTGGACGACCCGGCGCTGGCGGCCGCGCGAGCGGCGGTGGACCTGGTACTCAAGGGCCATGAACCCTACCCGGCCTTGGCTGTGGACCGGCACTACAACGTGGTGGCTGCCAACCGCAGTGTTCCGATGTTTCTGGCCGGCATAGCACCAGACATGCTGGCTGCTCCGCTGAATATCGTGCGGCTTAGCCTGCACCCGCGCGGCATTGCGCCAGACATCGTGAATTTATTGCAGTGGCGCGGCCATATTTTCGAGCGGCTGCGCCAGCAGATCGCCGCTACGGCCGATCCACTGCTTGAGCAGCTACTGGACGAGGTACGCGCCTATCCGGTGCCCGATGATGCCGACCCGCAGGCGCTGGCCGGGGAACACCTCGGGGTGGTGATGCCGTTCAAGCTGCGCTCGCCGGCAGGGGTATTGAGTTTTATCAGCACGGTCACCATTTTCGGCACACCCAACGACGTGACGCTGCAGGAACTGGCGGTGGAGTCGTTCTTCCCGGCCGATGAATTTACGGCGTCGGTTTTGCGCAGCCAGGCACCCTGACCAGTGCCGCTCGGCGATGCTCGGCGCTTGTCAGCTTCTTTTCACTTCTGCCTGGCACCGCGGTCGCCCGCTTAAACGCTGTGCGAGACCAGTGGCCTACCCTCGAAAACGCTCCACGTCCACCACATCCACAATCGCGTTGCAGTTCAGCGGACCGTACAGGTGCGGAAACAACTGGCCCGACATCGTCTCTGGAGCCGGGTTTGCACCAACTGGATGCGCGGGTGGCTCGTAGCGCAACGGGCAAACGAGCAATACAGGATCGATAACCAACAGCACCAGATCGCTTTGCCCGGCGTAAAACGCCTCTACCACCCCTGCCACCTGGTGTGCCTGCGATAGGTGGATGAAGCCCTCCGAGGCCAGACTTGGCGCGCTGTATTGGCCCTTGCGCAGCGCAGCCGTCGCCGCCCCCCGGCTACAGATGTGAAAGACACAGTGGGTCTCGGCCACGGCGGCAGGCGGTGTGTCGCGCATACTGCATTCTGTCGTATTTCAGTTTGTCAGTAGCGGTACAACCAGGGCAAGTCCAGCACGCGTTCCCCAAGGGCGCGCAGCGTCAGGTCCCGGCCCCAGCGCAGCGGCCCGCGCGCATGAAAAATCTGGCCGTTGCGCAGGGCACGCGCCTGTACCCGCGCCACCCGGGCCCATCGTTGCTGGGCGTAGCTGCGCAAAGCCGCCTGCGTATCGCCCGGGCTGGCATGTTCCAGTACGTGGCCCATCAGTGCAGCGTCTTCAATCGCCATACCCGCGCCTTGCGCCAGGTAAGGGCGCATGGGATGTGCGGCGTCTCCGAGCAAGGCGACGCGCCCTCGGGCGAGTTGGTCGGCACGTGATACCGGCAACCGGTCGCACAACACCCAGCAGCGCCATCCGTGAATAGCGTGCACCAGGTCCTGCAGCGGAGCTGCCGCAGTTGCGAGTGCAACCCGCAATCCAGCGGCTGCAGTCTCCTGGCTCCAGTCCGACGGGTCTCCTGTGGCGTCACCGCTGGTGCCACCAGACTGCCCCAACCCGGTGGCGTTCACGATGCCCACCAGATTGAGCCATTCACCGCCGCACACAGGGTACGACACCACATGCAAGGCTCGCCCCAGCCATACGCTGATGTGATAGCTGCGCAGGGATTCAGGCAGGTCGCCCTGGGGCACCATCGCACGGTAAGCCACGTGCCCCGTGACACGCGGCGGGCCATCGTGCAACAGGCCCTGGCGCACCACACTCCACAAACCGTCAGCTCCCACCAACACCTCGGCGTCCAGCGTGCGCCCGTCCTGCAGGCGTACCGACACCGCCGTACCGGTTGTGGCGAAACTGTCCAGCGCGCAGCGCGGTTGCAGTTCCACGTTCGTACGATGGGATAACGCGCCATGCAACAAGCGGTGCAGGTCGGCACGGCGCAGAGTCGCGTATGGTGCGCCGTAACGCTGGTGCATCGCGTCGCCCAGGCGCAGCACGCCCAACACGCTGCCCGAGTGCGCGCTGCGCACCTGCAGCTGCGACGGAAACGCAGCAACACCAGTAAGCGCATCCGACAAACCCCAGCCGTGCAGCAGCCGGGTAACATTCGGACCGATCTGGATGCCTGCCCCCAACTCACTCAATGCCGCCGCCCGTTCGACCACCTGCACGTCCCACCCCGCACGTGTGCAGGCCAACGCCGCGGCCATCCCACCGATACCCGCACCCGCAATCAGCACGCGTCTGCCCATGCCGACTATTGTGCCGTGCGGGGCTTTCGCAACTCGCTGGCCCGGACCAGGGCAGGCAGTTCGCGTGGCAAGCCAAGCCGGGGCCGCAACCAGGGTAGGCGCGGCACGTCGTCAGGCAGTTGGGAAGTTGTCAACGTGGATGGCTCAATAAGTAGTGCTTGACGCCATAGCAGCATTCGGCGCTACAACGAGTTTACAAACGCCACCAGGGCCTGGCGCTGCGCGCGGTCCATGGCCAGCACCTGCTGGCGCGCACCTTGGGCTTCGCCGCCGTGCCACAGGATGGCTTCGAGTACGCCGCGTGCGCGGCCGTCATGCAGCAGTTGTTGGTGGCCGTTGACCTGTCGAATCAGTCCCAGGCCCCACAAAGGCGGCGTGCGCCAGCGGCGTGCAGCGCCTGCCACATCGATGCCATCCACCTGCACACTGGGCAAGGCCCCATCCACCCGGCGATCAGCCAGCCCATCGCCCATATCGTGCAGCAGCAAGTCGGTGTAGGGATAAATCGTACGCCGTGACATGCCGGGAAACCAGCCTTTGCCGGTGGTCCAGGTGCGACGGTGGCAGGAGCCACATTGCGCCTGTTCGAAAAGCGCCTTGCCGCGTTCAATTTCGCCCGTCTGTACTGGTGACCGCGTGACTTTACGCGGCAGCGCCAAGCCAAACTGGTAGTCCAGCAGGTGCAGGAAAGCCGCATCGCCCATCTCAGGCCGGTCGGTACGGCACGGCGTAGCCGGTGCACAGTTAGCGCCGGAAAACCGCGTCGTTGTCACACCCATGTCCTGCTGCAAGGCCAGGCCGGTCTGGTGGTGCAGCGAAGCTGTGCCGGCCTTCCAGCCGAAACGGCCCACGGCAAACTTCTCCTCCACCGGATCCCAGATGCGGCTCACCTCGCCACGGATCGCAGCGCCGGCCAGGGCCTGGTTGCGTGCGCCTTGCACGATGTCGTCCTCCGCAATGGCGTCCAGCAGCCCCAGGCCCACCATCTGCTGTGCCAGCCGTGGGGACAACACATTTGCCGCCGCCAAAGGACCATATCCGGGTTGGCTGACCCGATACACCGGCTGGCGCAGAACATAGGCAGTGCCATCGATGAAGCGGCCCGGCAAGGCGGTGTAGCCAAGTTGCGGGCGCCCGCGCGGCGCTGTTCCTGCCACCGCCCTGCGGGTAATCTGCGCGCCGTACGGTCCGCCATGCGGCGCGCCCGTCCCCTCCAGCTTGAAGACCAGGGCCAAGGCAGCATCGATAAAACGCGCCGAGGAACCGGCCCGGGGTTCGTCGCGCAGATCGTAGGCGCTGCCACGCCCATCGGCTACGTGGCAGCCAGCACACGAGGTGGCAGAAAAATGGGGCCCCACCGCACCCCCTAGCTGATGGGCGGCACCGCTGTGGAACAACTTCCTGCCGGCCTCGAAAGCTGCCCGGTCGGCAGGTGCTAGGCCCGCTAAAGGACGCGAAAAAACCTGTGCCGCAGCATGGTCCGCCAGGGTGAGGCACAGGACCAGACCCGCCAGGGCCCGGGCCACGTTGCAGAAAATGGTCCGTAGAGTGGGGCGTTGCATACCGCATTATTGCGGCGCGGTACTGCTGCTGTTCAACGCAGCCAGAGTCACCGTGGTGCTGACACGCCAGTTCCGCTTTCCGGCGTTTGTGAATGGCTGTGCCGACGGATTGCTGGTCGAGGCCTGTGCGGCATTGCTCGATGGCGACATCCCAGCGCCTGCATCCGCCGCGAGGTCGAAGAAGAAACCGGCTTTCAGGCACACGCACCCCGCAAGGGGTCACGCGCTACCAGATCTCAGAAGCGCGCCGTCAGGTTAACGTGGAACTTGGTGTCCCCGGCCTTGGGTGCGGTGGAGTTCAGCGTATTCGCCAACACGCTGCCAGACACGATGCGCCCCCATTCTGCGGACAGCCCCAAAGTGCCGGTGTTGTAGCGCAAGCCCAGGCCGACGCTGGCGAGCTGGTCACTGGATGGCTTGGTGGTGCCGTTGGGGTTGTTGTTGCGCAACCAGCCGGCGTCGGCAAAGCCGTGCAGGCGCAGGCCTGGTTGCAACTCGGGTGTGCTCACCTCCAGCGTCGCCAGCAGGCCGCGGTCGCCCGAGATCGGGCGCTCGCCGGTACCACGCACCGAGCTGGCACCGCCCAGACCGAATTGTTCCCCCGAGATGAGTGCGTCGGGGCTGTGCTGCAACTGGCCGCGCATTGACCATAACCACCCGGCGGCAAAACTGGAAAGGTAGTTGGCGCTGGCGCGCAAGGCCTTGAAACGCGCGCTGGTGATGCGTGGGTCTTCACTCTGGTAGGCGGCCAGGTTGTTGCCATTTCCACCGGCCAGGTTGGCGACCAGTTCGCTGCTGTAGCCCCAGCTGGCCGTGCTGGACTCGACCCGCGCGTTGTAACCCAGGCTCAATGGGCGGCTGCGCCGCACCAGTTGGGTTGCCAGCGGCACACCCGAAATTTTGGTGATATCGAAACGTTTGTCTTCCAGCCCTACCGTGACCACTCCCCGGTAACCGCCATCCGGCGGCAGGTAATGGCTGTAGTTCACGCCCAGGGTCTGCCCCGCACCGGTGCTGCTGAAGGTGCCAAAACTGCCAACCACCTCGGAATGGGTGTAACTCGCCGACACGACGCCACCCAGGCGGTACAGTGGTATGCGGTAGTTCAGGCCAAGCTGCTGCACGTCGCTGCTACGCTCGATGGACGTGGTGTAGGCCCCGGTGAACTGGTGGTCCAGGTTCAGCACATTGGAGTGGCTGCCGGAAAAAGTAAGCCGGTCCTTGCCGGTGGACTTGGCTCCGGTGTTGGCCAGGCTCACCGCAAAGTTCCACGGTTTGGCTTCGGTCACCACCACCCGCACGTCGATCTGGTCCGCTTCAGCTGCCTCTTTCAGCACCACCTGCACCTGTTTGCCCTGGCTCTCGTTGGCGATCGTCGTCTGCACCGCCAGCGTCCGGAAATTGGGCGCTGTGCCTTCCGCCAGCTCGGGCAGGCTGGCGCGAATATTGGGTGCGTCAAAGCGTTGCAGCCCTTCAATGCTTACCTTGCCAACCACAAATTTGACAATCTTCAGGCTTACCGTTTCGCCAATCTCTTGCGGCGGCAGCACCACGCGGTGCAGTGCAAATCCACGCTGCTTAAAGG
>JANOCN010000089.1:0-3882 GCA_031412185.1 Betaproteobacteria bacterium
CGCAACGGCTCCAGCAGCTTCAGGCCCAGTTGCTCGGGCAAGCCGCCCACGTTGTGGTGGCTCTTGATGGTGACGGCTTTTTTACTCTTGGCCCCGCCGGACTCGATCACGTCGGGGTAGATCGTGCCCTGGGCCAGCCAGGCCACGTGGCGCGACTGGTCGCTTTGGAGCTTCGCTGCCTCGGCCTTGAAGACCTCGACAAATTCGCGCCCGATGATCTTGCGTTTGGCCTCGGGCTCATGCACGCCCGCAAGGTGCCGCAGAAACTGGTCGGCGGCATCGACCCGGATCACCTTGGCGTGCAGCTTGCCCACAAACATGTCCATCACCATGTCGCCCTCGTTCAAGCGCAACAGACCATGGTCGACAAACACGCAGGTCAACTGGTCGCCGATGGCACGGTGGATCAGCGCGGCAGCGACCGACGAATCGACGCCGCCTGACAGGCCGAGGATGACTTCCTCTTCCCCCACCTGGGCGCGGATTTTTTCCACCGCCTCTGCAATGTAGTCGCCCATGATCCAGTCGGCACGGGTGCCGCAGATCTCCAGCACAAACCGCTCCAAGATGGCTGCGCCGCGTTTGGTGTGGGTCACTTCAGGGTGGAACTGCACCCCGTAGAAGCGCCGTTCTTCGTCGGCCATACCGGCAATCGGACAGCTATCGGTGCTGGCCATCAGTTTGAACCCCCCCGGCATCTCGGTCACCTTGTCGCCATGGCTCATCCACACCTGCAACATGCCGTGGCCCATGGGCGTCGCATAGTCCTGCAAGCCATTCAGCAACTGCGTGTGGCCATGCGCCCGCACGTCGGCATGGCCAAACTCGCGCTTGTTGCTCGGGGCAACCCGCCCGCCCAATTGCACCGCCATGGTGAACATGCCGTAGCAGATGCCCAGCACGGGAATGTCCAGGTCGTACACCAGTTGCGGTGCCCGCAAGTCGTGTTCTTCGTACGTGCTGGCATGGCTGCCCGACAGGATGATGCCCTTCAGCTTGCCATCGCTGGCATACGCGCGCACCCAATCATTGGTGACATCGCAGGGAACGACCTCGCAGAACACATGCGCCTCGCGTACACGGCGGGCAATTAGCTGCGTAAGCTGCGAGCCGAAGTCGAGGATCAGGATTTTTTGGTGTTGCATATTGATATTAGTCACCGCTAGCAGGGCACCAACTGGCAATTTTCCGACGGGCCGCCCCGAGGTTCACGAAGTGCGGCGAAGCCAAAATTAGCCCCCTCGGGGGGCAGCGCAGTACACGCAGTGACAAGCGTGGGGGCCACATCAGTCCGCGCGGTAGTTGGGCGCTTCTTTGGTGATCTGCACGTCGTGTACATGGCTTTCGCGGATGCCGGCCGTGGTGATCTCCACGAACTCGGCTTTGTCCTGCATGTCGCGGATGGTGGCGCAGCCGCAGTAGCCCATGCTGGCGCGCACGCCGCCAGCCATCTGGTAGATGATGGACACCATGGAGCCCTTGTACGGCACGCGGCCCTCGATACCTTCGGGCACCAGTTTGTCGGCGTTCGGGTTGCCGGTGGTGGACTCCTGGAAGTAGCGGTCGGCGCTTCCTTGCTGCATGGCACCAATCGAGCCCATGCCCCGGTAACTTTTGTAGCTGCGGCCCTGGAACAAGATCACTTCTCCCGGCGCCTCTTCGGTACCGGCGAACATACCGCCCATCATGACGGTGCTGGCCCCGGCAGCAATGGCTTTGGCGATGTCGCCGCTAAAGCGCACACCCCCATCGGCAATCAGCGGCACACCACTGCCCCGCAAAGCCGTGGCTACGTTGTCAATCGCCATGATCTGCGGCACACCCACACCCGCCACGATGCGGGTGGTGCAGATGGAACCGGGGCCGATACCGACCTTTACCGCGTCTGCACCGGCCTCTACCAGCGCCAGTGCCGCCGCCCCGGTGGCGATATTGCCGCCAATCACGTCCACCTGCGGGTAATTGCGTTTGACCCAGCGCACGCGTTCCAGCACACCATGACTATGACCATGGGCGGTGTCCACCACAATCGCGTCCACCCCGGCACGCACCAGCGCTTCGACGCGTTCTTCCGTGCCCTCACCCACGCCTACCGCCGCACCCACGCGCAGCTTGCCGTGGGAATCGCGCGCGGCATTCGGGAAACTGGTCTGTTTGGTGATGTCCTTGACGGTTATCAGGCCCTTGAGCTCAAACGCGTCATTGACCACCAGCAGCCGCTCAAGTTTGTATTTGTTGAGCAGCGCCTTGGCTTCCAGCAGCGTGGTGCCATCGGGCACCGTCACCAGCTTGTCACGCGGCGTCATGATGTGGCTGACCGGTATGTCGTAGCGGTTCTCGAAGCGCAGGTCGCGCCCGGTCACGATGCCCACCACTTTGCCGCCATCACACACCGGAAAACCTGATACGCCGAGTTGCTCCGACAGGTCGATCACCTGGCGTACCGTATGCGTGGGGGTAATCACCACCGGGTCGCGCAATACGCCGGATTCGTAACGCTTGACCCTTGAGACCTGGGCCGCCTGGTCCTTCGCGGTCAGGTTCTTGTGCACGATTCCAATGCCGCCTTCCTGGGCGATGGCAATCGCCAGGCGGGCCTCGGTAACGGTGTCCATGGCCGCTGAAACCAAAGGCAGGTTCAGCGTGATATTGCGGGAGAAGCGGGTGGAAAGAGAGGTGTCCTTGGGCAGGACTTGGGAGTACGCTGGCACCAGCAACACGTCGTCGAAGGTGAGCGCTTTGCCTAGCAGGCGCATATCAAAGCTCCAAATGGCGAATTGTACCGGTGCTGTTTGGGCCACTGCGGACCGCATCGGCGGTAAACTGCGCCCATGAACAGGTTTCAAACCCTTTTTGCGCTGCTGCTGTGCCTGGCCTGTGCCGGTGCCCAGGCACAGTGGCAATGGATTGACAAAGACGGCCGCAAGGTCTTCAGCGACCGCGCGCCGCCACCCGAAATACTCCCCAAGAACATCCTCAAGCAGCCCGGCTCTGCCACTCGCGCTTCCGACCCCGCTGGATCAGCTGCCGCATCCGGTGCGAGCCCCGACGCCAGCCCGCTTGCGGCGCAGCCTCCACCGGCGGCAGACGCTCCCAAGTTGAGTACCATCGACAAGGACCTTGCCGAAAAGAAGAAACTGGCCGAAGCGGCCGAAGCCGCAAAAGTCAAGGCCGAGGATGAGCGCGTAGCGAAGGCCAAAGTGGAGAACTGCAACCGGGCGCGCGCGGGCAAGGCCATGATGGACTCTGGCGTGCGGGTGTCGTTGACCAATGCCAAGGGTGAACGCGAGGTTCTCGAAGACGCTGGCCGGGCGTTGCAGCTTAAACTGTTGCAGCAGCAGATAGACGCCAACTGCCGGTGAGCGGTCGGCCTTCAATAGCCCGCTTTGGCACCCGGGCGTTTGCGTGCAAACAGACCCGCAGCGCGAGTGCCCTGTTCGACGAAACGTGTGCGACGCGCCACCTTGGGGTCCACCTTGAGCGGGCGATAGATTTCCACCCGGTCCTGGTCGCACAATAGTTGCGTCGGCTCTGCCTTCTTGCCCCACACCCCAAATCCGTGCGGCTGGAGCCCTTCTAGCTGCACCAGCAAACCGCTGGCCAAAACGGCTGCTTCCAGGCTGGCACCATCTTCCATGAGCAATTCGACCTCCAGCACCTGGCGCGGGCCAGGCGACAGCAGAACCGTTACGCGCAACGGCATGGCTGGTACCCCGACCCAGAAGTACCGAAACATGAAAGCGCGTCTTCGCACCCATGCCGTCGTTGCAAATCCTCGCCATAGCTGCGGCTATGTCTGCGGTTTGCGCCTTGGCCTGGGCGCGAATCCATCACTTTCATTTTGTTCCGATACCTCTGGGTCGGGGCACTACTGGCTGTACA
>JANOCN010000090.1:0-2653 GCA_031412185.1 Betaproteobacteria bacterium
GGTTGAGCAGGATGATGCCGACGTTGGGCCGAAAGCCGTCCCGGTCAAGCATAATCAAACCCCAATTTCTAAACTGAGTTCATTATGCACGCCGGTGCGCGTACAGCATAGGGCTCAGCTCCCCCAGTGATTTCGACCCGATGAAAGCATCCCAGTTCTTCATTTCAACGCTCAAGGAAGCGCCTGCCGATGCCGAGGTTGTGAGCCACCAGTTGATGATGCGCGCGGGCATGGTCAAGAAGCTCGGCGCCGGCATCTACAGTTACATGCCGATGGGCCTGCGTGTCATTCGCAAGATCGAGGCGATCGTGCGCGAAGAGATGAACCGCGCCGGCGCTGTAGAGCTCAGCATGCCGGTGGTGCAGCCGGCCGAGTTGTGGCAGGAGTCTGGACGTTTTCAGGACTACGGCCCTGAACTGCTGCGCATCAAGGACCGGCATGATCGCGACTTCGTGGTTCAGCCGACCAGCGAAGAGGTTATGACCGACATCGGCCGTCAGGACTTGCGCAGCTACAAGCAGCTGCCGAAGAATCTCTACCAGATCCAGACCAAATTCCGCGACGAGCGTCGTCCGCGTTTCGGTCTGATGCGCGGGCGTGAATTCATCATGAAGGACGCCTACAGCTTCGACCGTGATCTGGACGGTGCCAAACGCAGTTACCAGACCATGGCCAAAGCGTACCGCGCGATATTCGACCGCTTCGGCCTGCGTTACCGGGCGGTGGCTGCAGACAGCGGTGCCATCGGCGGGGACGTGAGCCAGGAATTCCAGGTGATTGCGGCGACCGGCGAAGATGCCATCGTTTATTGCCCGGACAGCGACTATGCGGCCAATATGGAGAAGGCCGAGGCGCTGCCGCCGCAAGCCGGCCGCAAGCTGCCGCAACACGCGATGACCAGGACCGCCACGCCTGGCAAGAGCACGTGCGCAGACGTGGCCGAGTACCTGCAGGTCCCCCTGCAGCAAACCATCAAGTCGCTGGTGGTGGCAACGGAAGAAAAAAACAGGGAAGGCGAAATCGTCAAGACCCGCGTCTGGCTGTTGATGCTGCGCGGCGACCATGACATGAACGAAGTCAAGGTGAACAAGGTGCGTGGCTTCGAGGCGGGCTTTCGTTTCGCCACGTTGGCAGAGATCGACGAATATTTCGGATGCAAGCCCGGTTATCTCGGACTTCTCAATGTGAAGAAGCCGCTGGGTGTGGTGGTTGATCGCGAAGTGGCGGTCATGAGCGACTGGATATGCGGCGCCAATGAACCCGACTTCCACATCACCGGTGTCAACTGGGGGCGCGATTTGCCGGAGCCCGACACCATAGCGGATATTCGCAACGTGGAAGAAGGCGATCTCTCGCCAGACGGCAGAGGCAAGCTGGCGATCGAGCGAGGGATAGAGATAGGCCATATTTTCGTGCTGGGCACCAAATACAGCGCGCCGATGAATGCCCATTTTCTGGATGAAGACGGCAAACCCAAACCATTCGAGATGGGCTGTTATGGCATCGGCATTACGCGGCTGCCGGCTGCGGCGATTGAACAGAACCACGACCAGCGCGGCATCATCTGGCCCGATGCAATCGCGCCGTTTACCGTCGTGTTGTGCCCGATCAGCCCGGACCGCTTTCCCGATGTCAGGTCTGCGGCTGAAAAACTGTATGCGGACTTGCTGGATGCTGGTGTGGATGTGATCCTCGACGACCGCGGTGAGCGCCCGGGTGCCATGTTTGCCGACTGGGAGTTGATAGGTGTTCCGCACCGCATCACGATTGGTGACCGGGGCCTCAAAGACGGTCACGTCGAATACCAGCACCGGCGTGATACAGCCGCGACCAAGATTGCTGCTGCGCAAGCGCTGGGCTTCATCACGTCCAGACTGGGGCAATGACCGGTAGTCACGGCAAGCACGCATTGGGGCCAGATCTGGCAGCGCGACGGCGCTGCTTGCTGTCTGCAGTGTCTGGGCTTGGATTGCTGGCGCTGCCGGGCGCTGCCAGCGCCGGAGGGCAACTGGAGGAACCACTGGTGGACTCGGTGCGTACCGCGCTAAGTGCTGCGATTTCCAGTGCCGCGCCACCCATCCCTGAATTCGCGGACACCACAGCGCGTATTCACTATCTGCGTTGGCTGGGGTCCATGAGTGAACGGTTACGCCGCCGCAAGCCAGACCTGGAAACCCGAAAGGAGTTTTTGCAAACGGTATGGTACGAGAGCAGGCGTGCCGGCCTGGAAACGACCCTGGTTCTGGGCCTGATACAGGTCGAGAGTGCATTCCGCAAGTTTGCCGTGTCCAGCGTTGGCGCGCGCGGTTACATGCAGGTCATGCCGTTCTGGACCCGTGTGCTGGGAGACAGCGATGCTTCAAAACTCTTTCACATGCAGACCAATCTGCGCTTTGGGTGCGTGATTCTGCGCCACTATCTGGCCCGGGAGAATGGCAATCTTTTCATGGCTCTGGGGCGCTACAACGGTTCGCGCGGCAGGGCACCTTATCCACAGGCAGTATTGGAGGCGACCCGCCAGTGGGAGTTCAGCGTGTGACAGGTGATCCGGGGCCGATGGATCAAGGCCCCAGAGCACGCGTACTGGTAGTTTTGCGGCAACAACCGCGCGCGACTGGCCTGCAGAAAACTGACCTCAGGCCGGTTTTGTCAG
>JANOCN010000091.1:0-3613 GCA_031412185.1 Betaproteobacteria bacterium
CTTGACTCGATGGATATCGAAAAAGAGCGCGGGATAACCATCAAGGCGCAGACCGCCTCTTTGCAATACAAGGCGCGCAATGGCAGCACCTACAACCTCAATCTGATTGACACACCGGGTCACGTTGACTTCTCGTACGAGGTGAGCCGCTCGCTGTCGGCGTGTGAGGGCGCGCTGTTGGTGGTGAATGCCAGTCAGGGTGTGGAGGCACAAACGGTAGCCAACTGCTACACCGCGCTGGACCTGGGTGTGGAGGTGGTGCCGGTTCTCAACAAGATGGATTTGCCGAATGCGGACCCGGACAACGCGCGGATTGAAATTGAGGATGTCATTGGTATTGACGCGACCGATGCGATCGCCTGTTCAGCCAAGACCGGCATGGGCATCGACGATATTCTCGAGGCGATCGTGGCGAAGATTCCCGCGCCCAAGGGCAACCCTGCCGGCCCATTGCGCGCGATGATTGTGGATAGCTGGTTTGACACCTATGTGGGCGTCGTGATGCTGGTGCGTGTAGTCGATGGCAGGCTGGAAAAGGGCGAACGCATCAAGATGATGGCCAGTGGTGCTACCTACAACGCGGACAACCTGGGTGTCTTTACCCCGGCCAACCAGCCCCGTGATGCGCTTGAGGCGGGCGAGGTGGGCTATGTGATTGCCGGCATCCGTGAACTGCAGGCAGCCAAAGTGGGCGACACCATCACTCTCGTCAAATTGGGTAGCGGCGGCGCCGCATACACCGCCACGCAGGCCCTGCCCGGCTTCAAGGAGATCCAGCCGCAGGTGTTTGCCGGCTTGTATCCCACCGAAGCGAACCAGTACGAAGGTTTGCGCGACAGCCTGGAGAAGCTCAAGCTCAACGATTCATCACTGCATTACGAGCCCGAGGTTTCGCAGGCGCTGGGATTCGGATTTCGCTGCGGCTTTCTGGGATTGCTGCATATGGAGATCGTGCAGGAGAGGCTGGAGCGCGAGTTTGACCAGGACTTGATCACTACGGCACCCAGTGTCGTGTACCAGGTGGTCAAGGCCGATGGTGAAGTCGTGATGGTAGAGAACCCCTCCAAGTTGCCGGAACAAAGCCGTACCGAAGAAATCCGGGAACCCATCGTGACGGTGCGTCTGTATATGCCGCAGGAGTATGTTGGCGGTGTGATGACACTGGCCAACCAGAAGCGCGGTGTGCAGACCAACATGTCCTACCATGGACGCCAGGTGATGCTCACCTACGAGATGCCACTGGGTGAGATCGTGCTGGACTTTTTCGACAAGCTTAAATCGGTCAGCCGCGGTTACGCATCGATGGACTATGAGTTCAAGGAGTACCGCGCCGCCGATGTCGTGAAGGTCGACATCCTGCTAAACGGCGAGAAGGTGGATGCGTTGTCCATCATCGTGCACCGTTCGCAGTCGCAGTACCGGGCGCGGGCGGTGGTCTCGAAGATGCGCGAGATAATTTCGCGCCAGATGTACGACGTCGCCATACAAGCCGCTATTGGAGCCAACATAATTGCCCGTGAGACAATCAAAGCGCTGCGCAAGAACGTTCTGGCCAAGTGTTATGGCGGCGATATTTCGCGCAAGCGCAAACTCCTTGAGAAGCAGAAAGCTGGCAAAAAAAGAATGAAACAGATTGGCTCGGTTGAAGTACCCCAAGAGGCCTTTCTGGCAATTCTGCAGGTGGATGGCTGATGCAGGCATTGACATCCTTGATTCTGGCTGCGTTTGCGGCTTACGCTGGCGCCTGGTATCTGGGCAGGGTGGACGGCAATTTTGCATTGCTGCTGCTCCTTGCGACCGTGGTGACTGGCATCTATTGGCTGGCCGAGCGTTTTCACTTCCTGCCACAGCGGATTCGGGCAGCAGCCGAACTGGAAGCCCAAGCGGTGCGCAGGCGCAGCGAACTCGACCAGATGGGTGTGAAGCAGGTCGATGGCGACGTGGCGCAGGCGAAGTCGCAGCTCCTGCAACAACCCTGGTGGCTGGATTGGACCGCCGGACTGTTTCCTGTCATTCTGATGGTTTTTTTGCTGCGTTCATTTCTGTTCGAACCCTTCAAGATTCCTTCAGGCTCGATGATTCCAACGCTGTGGGTGGGCGACCTGATCCTGGTGAACAAATTTCACTACGGCGTGCGGCTGCCCGTAATCAACACCAAACTGACAGACGGCAACCCTCCCCAGCGCGGGGATGTAATGGTGTTTCGATATCCGCCCAAGCCCAGCCTTGACTACATCAAGCGCGTGGTGGGGTTGCCTGGCGATGAAGTCGCCTATCTGAACAAGCGCCTGCGCATCAACGGCAAGGTCGTGGAGACCGGCTCGGTACCCGAGTTTTTTGACGAAGACTCGATGCGTTACATGAAGCAGTTCGAGGAAAGGCTCGGCGACAAGCCGCATCGGCTGCTCAACGATGACGACCGCCCTGCATTTGTCCCCGGGGTAGAGGACTTTGTCTACAAGGACAATTGCCGCTACAGTGTCGAGGGCGTTGTTTGCACAGTACCCGCCGGACACTACTTCATGATGGGTGACAACCGGGACAATTCGCTGGACTCGCGTTACTGGGGGTTCGTGCCCGAGAAGAATATTGTCGGACGCGCAGTTTTTGTGTGGATGAACTTCGGCAACTTGAAGCGCATCGGGACTTTCAATTAAGTTTTAGCTCGGTCAGCAAGGGGAAACATATGACGGTACAACTTAGGGCTAGACAACGCGGCATATCTTTTGTGGGCCTGTTGTTTGTGGGCGGTGTACTTGCCGTCATGGGTATCATCGCCGCCCAGGTGTTTCCGACCTTCATTGAGTACCAGGCAGTAGTCAAGGCGGTCAACAAAGCGAGTGGCGGAAGCACCCCTGCAGAAGTGCGCAGCATTTTTGACAAGGCAGCCGACGTGGACAATATAAGTTCGATCAAAGGCAGTCAACTTGAAGTCTCCAAAGACGGCGACAAGGTCACAGTCAATTTTGCCTACCAGCGTGAAATTCATCTTGTGGGGCCAGCTTTTCTGACTCTCAAGTACGCAGGGCGATCCAAATAGCGTGGAACACGCTTTGTTGGCACTGCAGACACGTTTGCAATACGAGTTTTCGAATACCGAATTGTTGGCTCGTGCGTTGACGCATCGCAGTTTCTCGCCGGACCATAACGAGCGGCTGGAGTTTTTGGGCGACTCGGTGCTCAATCTGTCCGTTGCTGACCTGCTGTTTCAAAAGTTGGCTCTGTTGCCGGAAGGTGATCTTTCCAGAGTGCGCGCCAATCTGGTCAAGCAGGACACACTGCACCAACTCGCCGTAGGTCTGGGGTTGCCGGGTTTCATCCGCCTTGGCGAGGGTGAGATGCGTTCAGGCGGCAAGAAGCGCCCATCGATTCTTGCGGATGCGCTGGAAGCGGTAATCGGTGCGGTGTATCTGGACGGCGGTTTTGCTGCGGCCCAGGGGCTGGTGCACCGCTTGTTTGGTGGCGTCGAGATAAACCCGACCATGGCCGCTATCGGCAAGGACGCCAAGACCGAACTGCAGGAATGGGCGCAGGGACAGAAGATGAAACTCCCGCTCTACCGGGTAGTCGGTACGCTCGGCGCGGCACACCAGCAGTCGTTTGACGTCGAGTG
>JANOCN010000092.1:0-3062 GCA_031412185.1 Betaproteobacteria bacterium
TCGGCAGCAGCTGATGGAGCAACTACGGTGCCTGGGCTGGCGGTGCCTCCGCTGCTGACTACGCCAGCGCTGGCATTGGCGTTGGCGTTGGCGGCGTTGTTAATGTCTATGCGAAAAAGGGAGTCCACGAAATATCCCATCTGCGCGTCGTCAGCCCCCGGTTTGGCCACCACCAGCGCAGAACCTGCCGCGCCGGTTGCAGCCGCCGCGCCAACCGCCGGGGCTGCTGCCTGCACGCCGCTTCCTACGACGGAACTGATCGTCGACGTCAGCAGGGCAGCGGTCGCGAGCGACGCTATGGCCCATGCCAGAAATCCATGGGCTGTGTCCCGAAAATGGACCTCGTCGCCATGCACAGCCAGCCAGCGTGTACGCAGACGCCCCGCAAGATAGCCACCCATTCCAGATGCCACTAGCTGGGTGAAGGTGATCCAGCCGATGCTGGATGCGCCTAAGGCCGCTGCACTGATCCCGTCACGCGCCCAAGGCGAAACAGAAGACAGCCCAAGCCCGACACCCAGCATCAGCAATATCAGCGACAAAGCCGCCGCAGCAGCAGCCCCGGCAAGAATGGCGGCCCACGACACCGCACTCGCGTGGTCGTGGCTGTGCAACATCTCGCCGTTGCTACTTGGCAAAACACTCGAGCGTGTCAAATCGGCGGTGTTGGCGGCGTACGGATGACCCATGGTGACTCCGGAAGTTTGATGGGCGAAATCATCACCGGGGCGGCGCGCCGATCGCGTCAGACAGAATTGAAATAGAACGTAGGAAAAAGTCGAGCAAAGGCAAAAAGCGCTTGCTGGGAATGTTTGCCACGGCACTTCTTCCTACGCACTGGCGCTGGCGCGACTGACGCACAAGCCGAGGCCACAGCGGCAAGATGACGCACACCGGCCAGGCATCATCCGCCCGGGCGGATTCATCCAACCGACCCAAGGAGCTTTCGAATGTTAGATGACAAACATATGAACCGCGATCCGATTACCGACGAGCCAGGAGCCCATCCCCTGGGCACCGGCATCGGCACTGCGGGAGGCGCGCTCGCTGGCATGGCAGCTGGTGCAATGGGTGGCCCGATTACGATGGCAGTCGGTGGCCTGGCTGGAGCGGTGACTGGTGGATTGGCTGGGAAATCAGTGGCAGAGTCGGTCAACCCAACTGACGACGATGACTGGGACCGTCTGAGCGACCCGGGCTGGTCAGCATCGCGCCACAACGACGACACGGTGGATACCCTCAACGACCTGATTGAAACATGCCGCGACGGTGAGTACGGATTCGCAGCCTGCGCTGAGTATTGCCAAAGCCCTAGCCTGAAAACTCTGCTCCTCAAGCGCGAAGCAGAATGCGGCAATGCGGCCGAGGAGTTGCAGAGTCTGGTGTTGAAGCTGGGTGGCAGGCCGGAGACCGGCGGCACGGCGACCGGTGCCTTGCATCGCGGCTGGGTCGCTGTGCGTGGCACGTTGAGCGGGTATACCGACAAATCCATGCTGGAAGAATGCGAACGTGGCGAAGATGTGGCGCTGGCGGCCTACCGCAAGGCGCTCAAGCACGTTTTTCCTGCAGAGGTGCGCGCGATAGTGGAAGGACAACTTCAAGGCGCGCGGCGCAACCACGACCAGATTAAAGCCCTGCGCAACGAAGCGACACGCCGCGTCTGATGGCGTTTTACCGGACCGCTCCTGGCAAGTCCGGGAAGATTATCGCGGGCTGATGGGTCGGGCGTGATGCGCCCCATCGGGGCGCGTATGCCTGCAGCCTGCAGCCGATCAAGCGCATTAACACACTCCAGCAAAAGCGCTGCGCGCAAACGCCCATCCCCATCGGTCCCATCCCGGGACCTGGAAGGCCCGGTCATTTCCTCGGCCAACACCCTCAATCTGCTCAGAACTGCGCTGAACAGGATGTCCCAGTCGTCCGCTGCTATGAAGGAAGTGGTGGCCACACCGACTGCTTCGACCTCGTCCGTGCCGGGGGTAAGATGTTGGCTGGTGTGCGCTGCGGGGCTTGACATAAGCCGAGAATGTAACTTCGGCGCTGCGTGTTTCTTATGTAAAAAGACATGCTGACAAATCGGTGCGCACCCCAAACCGGAGGAGGTGCTTTTGTCCGAAACGTCCTGCCAGCAGTGCCCACTGAGGTCGGTGCCACTTTTTTTGCCGCAAAGTGCCGACGAAATCGCTCTGGTGCAGTCATTGAAACGCCGGGAGCTGCGCAAAACCGCTGGTGAAACGCTGATCGACGAAGGCCAGACCGATGCGCCGCTGTACACGCTGCTTCAAGGCTGGGCGTTCCGCTACAAAACCCTGCGCGATGGCCGCCGCCAAATCCTCAACTTCTTGCTGGCCGGAGACTTCATTGGCGTGCAGCAAAAAATGGCTGATGCTGCAGCCCACGGGGTAGTCGCCCTGACCGATGCGGTGTTCTGTGTATTCGAGCGCAACGCCTTATGGGAACTGCACCGCAACTCACCCTCCATGGGTTTTAACGTTACCTGGCTGACCGCCCACGAAGAGTCGCTGGTGGACGACACCTTGTTGTCGGTGGGCCGGCGCAGCGCCGAAGAGCGCGTTGCCACGTTGCTGATCCTGCTTTTCAAGCGCGCCGCAGCGTTGCAGCCTGATGCGGGAAGCTCTGGTGTGCCCTTTCCGCTAACCCAGCAGCATGTGGCGGACGGGCTGGGCCTGTCGTTGGTGCACACCAACAAGACACTGCGCCGACTGGAAAGGCGCGGGCTGCACCAGATCAGCGACGGGCGTCTATACCTGCGCGACGTGAAGGCTCTGGTCCGGCTGGCCGACCTGTACGGCGATGGGCGGCCACCGCAACGCCCTCTCGTGTAACCAGTCAGCCATTGTCGGGGCCGAGCATTTTGCGCGGGTCCACCCAGGCGTCGAATTGCTCCGCCGTCACCAGTGCAGTCGCCAACGCTGCTTCGCGCAACGTGCTGCCCTGGGCATGGGCAAGCTTGGCAATTTGCGCCGCGTGGTCGTAGCCGATGTGGGGTGCCAGCGCCGTAACCAGCATCAAGGAGCCCTGCAAAAGCTCCTGGACGCGGG
>JANOCN010000093.1:0-3518 GCA_031412185.1 Betaproteobacteria bacterium
TGCCGCCAGGTCGGGCGGCTCCAGCCTATGGTCTATCAGGCCGTTCCAGACCCGGTGGAAGCGCTGCAAAGAGGCCGGTGCATCCACGCTCCGCAGTAAAGCCTCCAGTTTTGCGTGGTGTGCGTTGTCGTCCTGCGGATAGATTTGCCACACCAGCGGCTTCCCGGCCCACAGTGCCCGCACGAGGGAATCTTCGCCCCGCACAAAGTTCAGGTCACTCGACCACAACAGGTGGTCAAAGTCGGGCTGCGCCAGGTGCGCAAGCATGTGTACTGTCAATGACCCCGTGACCACACCAAGCGACGTGTCAGGCGCCAGCGTGCCAAACCCTGGGCACCGCGCAACTGCCGCTGCAGCCCGACCGGCCGTGACCAGCAAACGGGTAGGTTGCGGGCCAAGCGCCAGCATCGCAAGCAGGCTGGCCAAACATGCGGGCTCGTAACAGAACAGCACAAGCAACCGTTCGCCGTGCCAGGGAATGGCCTGACGCGCGAGCCAAACACCCCGCTCGAAGCTGCTTTGCCGCTGTAGCAAATCGGGTTCGCGCAGCAGCCCCCCGGTGGCTGGTGTGAACCCGGGGTAGAAGAAGTGCCGAGTCTGCCCTCTGGCTGGCCCCGCCATCACCGGCGAGAGCAAGGCATGGGCACGTTCAGCAAAGGTCTCGGCCGTCAGGTATTCCAAGTTGATCCAGACTGGCGCAGCGTTGCGGTACGGTCCAGGCGCGGTCGGGGCGAAACGATGCGCTAGAAATTCCTTCGGAACATCGCAGCCAAAGCCTTCTATCCATACGTCGGCTGGTGGCAGCAGAGCCAGTATGGCGCTCTGGCGGGCTTGTTCCCAGGGCATAACCTGAACGCGGGGCCAGCGGCCCTCCTGCGCGCCGGGTGCCATCCACCGCAGGGCGCGCGGGTCGTCTGTCCACAACCGAACCTGCCCACCGCGTCCGGCCAGGTCGGCGGCGAGCCGCCAGCACACGCCGATATCGCCGTAGTTGTCCACGACCTTGCAAAAAATGTCCCAAAGTTGCGGCGTTCTCACATCAGGCATTGTCCACAGTCTGTATCCTATGTGCCGACCAGGTACCCACCATCTTTTCATGCCCAAGAGCCGCAACCCGACGCCAGCATCCCCTGATGACGACCCGCCTGAAGCGCTGGTGGCCGTGCCTGCAGACACAACCACCAGCGGGCATTCGAGCCAGTTGCTGGCTGAGGTCGCAGCGCTGCCACCGTTGCCGGGCGTCTACCGCTATTTCGACGCTACGGGTGCGGTCCTGTATGTGGGCAAGGCGATCAACCTCAAGAAGCGGGTTGCCAGCTACTTCCGCAACAACCATGGGGGTACACGCATTGGCCACATGGTGGGCAAGATTGTGGCGTTGCAGACCACGGTGGTACGGTCCGAAGCCGAGGCCCTGCTGCTCGAAAACAATCTGATCAAGACACTCGGCCCGAAGTACAACATTCTGTTCCGGGACGACAAGAGTTATCCCTATCTGAAGAGACACAAAGCCTCAGTGACCGCTGCGGGCGACCATCTGCAGCGCGGTGCTGCGCCGGCGATTGCTGCGACAGCAGCCGGTGCACTACCGGCAAACACGACATCGCCACCTGCCGCCGCGCACTTTTCGCGCGTCGCCTACTACCGCGGCGCGGTAGAAAAGCGGCACAGCTACTTCGGCCCGTATCCCAGTGCGTGGGCGGTCAAGGAGGCGATCTTGCTGCTGCAGAAGGTGTTTCGCCTGCGCACCTGCGAAGACACGGTTTTCAACAATCGCACGCGGCCGTGTCTGTTGTACCAGATCAAGCGCTGCTCGGCACCGTGTGTCGGTCACATAGCGGCCGTCGACTATGCACAGGATGTCGCCAACGCGGAACGATTCTTGAAGGGTGACACCAAGCAGGTGCTGGAATTGCTGGAGTCGCGCATGGTGGCGCATTCCGGGCGGCTGGAGTTTGAGCAGGCGGCTGAACTGCGCGACCAGGTGGCCGCATTGTCCAATGTTCTGCACCAGCAATCGGTAGACAACGTGTCGGACCGGGACGTGGATATCCTCGCGGTCCGGGTACAGGGTGGCAAAGCCTGTGTCAACCTGGCTATGGTGCGGGGCGGGCGGCACCTGGGTGACCGGCCTTATTTCCCCGCGCATGTCGAAGACGCAGCGGGCGTCTACCGCGATGACGACGAGCTGCAATCAGCAGCGTTGTCGATCGAGGCGCAGGTGCTGGAGGCGTTTGTGGCACAACACTATCTCGATGTTCCGGTACCCCCATCGCTGGTGACCAGCGAGCCGGTGCGCAGCGCGCTGGTCGACGTGTTGGCGCTGCAGTCGGGCACCAAGGTAAGTGTGGTGCACCAGCCGCGCGAACAGCGCCGGGTCTGGCTGGAAATGGCCCAGACCAACGCTGGCCTGCAACTGGCGCGTCTGTTGGCCGAGGAGGGCTCGCAGCAGGCCCGTACGGCAGCGTTGGCGCAAGCGCTGGACCTGGGCGCTGACGACCTGGACGCGCTGCGGCTGGAGTGTTTTGATATTTCGCATACGGCGGGCGAGGCAACCCAGGCCTCCTGTGTGGTATTCCAGCACCACCGTATGCAGAGTGCCGAATACCGACGTTACTCGATAGAAGGCATCACCCCCGGCGACGACTATGCTGCCATGCGCCAGGTGCTGACCCGCCGCTACAGCAAATTGGCCGAGGCGATGCGCGCCGACGCAGAGGCGGGTCTGGCCACTGCGGGTACCGGACGCCTGCCCGACCTGGTGCTGGTCGACGGTGGCAAGGGCCAGGTGGCAATGGCGCGAGAGGTATTCGCAGGGCTGGGGCTGGATCTTTCGCTGATCGTGGGTGTGGAAAAAGGCGAAGGGCGCAAGGTCGGGCTGGAGGAGCTGGTGTTCGCCGATGGGCGCGAAAAGGTCTACCTCGGCAAGGACTCCGCAGCACTGATGCTGATTGCCCAGGTGCGTGACGAGGCGCACCGCTTCGCGATCACAGGCATGCGGGCAAAGCGGGCCAAGGTGCGGATGGGCGGAGGCCAGCTCGAGGAGATTCCCGGCATCGGTCCCAAGCGCCGCGCGCGGCTGCTGCAGCGGTTCGGCGGTGTGCGGGGTGTTGGCCTGGCCAGTGTTGAGGACATGACCAGCGTTGATGGCATTTCGCGCGAATTGGCCGAAGAGATCTACCGCGCCTTGCATTGAGCTGTTCCACTGCGCGCGCGCATGCGGTTAGGCCGAGTCTGCCATGCCACAATCCCGGCATGTTCCTGACCATCCCGACCATCATGACGTGGACGCGCATCGTCGCGATCCCGTTGATTGTGGGGGTGTTCTACCTGCCGGACTCGGTTGCTGCGCTGCCGCAGAAAAACCTTATTGCCACCGTCATGTTTGTGCTGTTTGCAGCGACGGACTGGCTGGACGGGTATCTGGCCCGCAAGCTCAACCAGACCTCGTCTTTTGGGGCTTTCCTGGACCCGGTGGCGGACAAATTTCTGGTTTGCGCGTCGCTGCTGGTGCTGGT
>JANOCN010000094.1:0-2136 GCA_031412185.1 Betaproteobacteria bacterium
TCACCACCGGCTCGTCCATCATGCCGCAGAAAAAAAACCCCGACGTGCCCGAACTGGCACGTGGCAAGACCGGCCGCGTAGTCGGCCACCTGATGGGCCTGATCACCATCATGAAGGGCCAGCCGCTGGCCTACAACAAGGACAACCAGGAAGACAAGGAGCCGCTGTTCGATACCGTGGACACGCTCAAAGACACGCTGCGCATTTTTGCCGAGATGGTTGGCGGCATTCGGGTCAAACCAGAGGCCATGGAGCGCGCAGCGCGCAAGGGTTACGCCACAGCGACCGATCTGGCCGATTACCTGACCAAAAAAGGCCTGCCGTTTCGCGATGCGCACGAGATCGTGGCGCATGCGGTCAAGGCGGCTATCGCCAAAGGCGTGGACTTGTCGGAGCTGCCACTGGATGATCTGAAGCAGTTCAACCCGGCTATCGACGCGGATGTGTTTGAGGCGTTGAGCTTGCGCGGCAGCATGAACGCACGCAACATTCTGGGTGGAACTGCACCGGCCCAGGTCCGCGCGCAGATCGCGCGCCACCGGCTGCGGCTGGGTTGAGCACCTCTCACACTCTGCTTTCACCACCAACCACTAAACAGGAAATTTTCAATGCTGATCTACAAACGCTGGTTGCTGCCGAGCCTGCTGGCCCTGTCACTGGCCCTGAGTGCTTGCTCCAAGAAGGAGCCCGAGGCCGCTGCAGCAGCCCCCAAACGCGCCCCCACGGTTGAAATCGTTGCTGCGGAGGGCAAAGGATTCACGGTCGGGGCCATGATGGCGGCCAACCCGGTGTATATCTTTTTCGACGCCCAATGCCCGCATTGCGCCCGCTTGTGGGCTGCGTCGGTTCCCTTGCAGAAAAAAGTCAAGTTTGTCTGGATACCGGTAGGCCTGATGAACGCCACCAGTTCCACGCAGGGTGCGGCTTTGCTGTCGGCTGCAGACCCTGCCCAGACCATGGCCGAACACGAGAAATCGATGCTCGCGGGCCAGGGTGGAATCGCCGCGTCGTCCAGTGTCAAACCCGAGATAGAGCAGGCTATCAAGAACAATACCGGGCTGTTCAACAACCTCGGTATCGAAGGCGTGCCATTTGTGGTTGCAAAGAATGCCCGCACCGGCCAGACCGTGACGCGCGGCGGCACCATGGACACAGCAGCGTTAGCGCAGTTGCTGGGTGTCGACGCGCCCTAAGCGCTTTCCAATCCATTACCCTGGCTCCACAACCACCCCAGCGCACTGGCCACTCCTCCATCGTCGGCGCATGCTACGGCCTCACGCGCCTGAAATCCGAGCAGCCATTTGCCGCGTATTGGTAACACCAAGGCCCGCTCTGGGCATGTGAGGAGACGCGGCAGATGGGGTTTTTCGCAGACAATCAGCGCATGAAATTGCAAGATGCAGACTCTGAACTGATGGCGTTGATTGACCGGGTGGCGGGGCATGACGAGCTCGCCTTCAAGGCCCTGTACGACCGGACATCGTCCAAACTCTATGGCCTGGCGATGCGGGTAGTCGGCAAACGCGAGTGGGCCGAAGATGTGTTGCAGGAAGCGTTCCTGCATATCTGGCGCGTTGCTGGCGACTACCGGGGGCACCTGAGCCCGCCCATGGCCTGGATGGGCCTGATTGTGCGCAGCCGGGCACTCGACTTCCTGCGACGGCGTACCGCCGAGCGCAGCAACGCCACCCAGGAACTCGATGAGGTGATGGCCCAGACGCTGGAAGGAGACTCGCCCAACCCGATGGACACCGCTTTGGCCAGCCAGCAAGCCTGGGCCTTGCACCAGTGCCTGACCCGGCTCGACAACCAGCAGCGTGAAGTGGTCAGCCTGGCCTACCTGCGCGACCTGAGCCACAGTGAGCTGGCGCTGCAGTTGCGTTTACCGCTGGGCACTGTGAAAACCTGGATCCGGCGTGGGCTGGAACAGCTACGCGCTTGTATGGCTCGTTTTGCCTGAGGGTTGCGCCATGAACTTGACGCAACACCCTGACACCCTGGACCGCATTGCGGCCCACTACGCGCTGGGCACTTTGCGCGGCGGCGCGCGGCGTCGTTTTGAAGCCCTGGCGCGCGAACACAGCATGGTGCGCGCCGCTGCCCTGGTTTGGCAGACCCGTCTGTCGGCGATGACCG
>JANOCN010000095.1:0-4288 GCA_031412185.1 Betaproteobacteria bacterium
CAAGGACATCGTTACCTTCCACACCTTGTTCTGGCCCGCGATGCTGCATTTCAGCGGCCGCAAGACACCCAACAAGGTGTTTGTGCATGGTTTTCTGACCGTCAACAACGGCGAGAAAATGAGCAAAAGCCGCGGCACCGGCCTGGACCCGCTCAAGTACCTGAGCCTGGGCATGAATCCCGAATGGCTGCGTTATTACCTGGCCGCCAAGCTGAATGGGCGCAATGAGGATATTGACTTCAATGCGGATGATTTTCTGGCGCGGGTGAATGCTGATCTCATCGGGAAGTTTGTGAATATTGCCTCACGTGCTGCAGGTTTCCTGCATAAACACGCTGGGGGCAAACTGGGAGACCTCACCACCGAACTTGATCAGAACCATCCTCTGCCTGAAATTAGAGATGCCGCTGGCGAAATTGCGCGGATGTACTCCGACAGAGACACAGCAAAGGCGCTTCGCCGCGTGATGGAATTGGCAGACAAGGTCAACTCCTACTATGACAATGCGGCCCCCTGGAAGCAAGCCAAAGAAGGCGGCGAAGGGCAACTACTGCGACTTCAGAGAACGTGTTCCAAGACGATCGAGAGTTTCCGGCTTTTGTCGATCTACCTGTCACCAGTGCTTCCCTCATTGAGCGTTGACGTCAGCAAGTTTCTCAATGTCGGCCCGCTGTCATGGGACTCGATCAAAGATGACCTGATTGAGCAAGGGCACATCATAGGCATCTACAAACACCTGATGCAGCGCGTAGACATCAAGCAGCTCGAAGCGCTATTCGAAGCGCCAACTGCTCAGGAACCCGAAAAGCTGCTTCCCGGCGGTGAACCCATCGCGCCCACCATCAGCATCGACGACTTTGCCAGGATCGATCTGCGTATTGCCAAGATCGTCAACTGCGAAGCCGTGGCAGGCTCAACCAAACTGTTGCGCCTGACCCTCGACGTGGGCGAAGGCAAAACCAGAAACGTGTTCAGCGGCATCGCCAGCGCCTACCAGCCACAAGACCTGGTCGGCAAACTCACCGTGCTGGTTGCCAACCTGGCCCCGCGAAAGATGAAGTTTGGCGTGAGCGAAGGCATGGTGCTCGCCGCCAGCCATGCCGACGAAAAAACCACGCCGGGCATCTATGTGCTGGAGCCCGGGCCAGGTGCCCAGCCGGGAATGCGGGTGCGGTAGCCCAAGCGCATGCCAGGCCCGGTGAGCGGGGCTGATCGCGCGCGTATCGGCGTTATCCCATACCAGGCTCGGCGCGCAGCTTCTTGTGCCGCAGCAGGCTGCGCGCAAACCGGATCGCAGAGCGCGCTGCGCGTCTGGCCACTTCTGCGGCACCGTCAACCAGGTTGTTGATCGCTTCGTCGCGCAACGCATTGGCACGCGCCTTGGCCAGTTCCATGAAAAACTCGTGTTCGGCCCTGGTGTGGGAGATGGTCGATTTCATGGTGGCATCCTTCGCAGTGGTGGCAGATGGCTTGACTGTAGGCAGTCACCCGCGCTGCGGAAACCGCGGCCAGCACAAAACGCCCTTGCTGCAAACGCAACAACACGGCGCGAACGCTGGTTACTATTGCCAGCATGCGGACCCTGACCTTCGACGACATGCTGCTATTTGTGCGGGTGGCCGAAATGACCTCGCTGTCCGCTGTGGCGCGCGAGCGCGATGTGCCTGTGAGTCAGGTGTCGCGGGCGCTCACACGGATGGAGAAAGTCTGTGGCGCACGTCTGGTGCACCGCTCGACGCATGGGTTGGCGCTTACGGCCGAAGGTAGCACTTTCCTCGATTACTGTCGCCGCATCGGGGGCGCGGTAGACGAACTGGAAGGCGAGTTTTCACGCCAGACACGGGAAGCTGCGGGGTGGGTCAAGGTGGCGGTCAGCACCGTGATTGCCGAACACCTGCTGGTGCCGAGCTTCGACGGCCTGAGCAAACGCCATCCGCGGCTTTGTATTGACCTCAAGGTTGACGACCGCATGGCGGATATGGCGCGTGACGGGATCGACATTGCGATCCGTTCCGGCACACCCAGCAGCGATACCGTGGTGGCGCGCCAGATCGGTGCCCTGGGCCGCAGCCTGTATGCCACCCCGGGCTACCTGCAGCTTTATGGCATGCCCGCCAGCCCCGAAGAACTTTGCCGCCACCGCCTGATCAGCAACAGCGGCGTAGCCACGCTTAACCGCTGGCCATTCATCGTGAAAGGCAAACCGCTGGTGGTTGTGGCCGAAGGCAACTGGCGCTCGGACACCACCGGCTTGACCGCGCAGATGGCGCTACAGGGTTTGGGTATCGCTCGCTTCGCCACCTTGGTAGCTGAGCCACTGGTGCGCCGGGGTCTGCTGGTGCCGGTGTTGCACCAATTCGTCGACGACCAGCCGGTACCTATCTATGCCGTAACACTGACCGGGCGCCACCGTCTGCCCAAGATCAAGGCCTGCATCGACTACTGGGCTGAGTGGTTTGGCGCAACAGCGAAGGCACCAGTCTGATGGCCAGCACGGTCGCGGGCCAATTCACGCAAGGGAAACCAGATCGGCAGCAACCAGGCGGCGGAATTCGTCAGAGCAATTGCTCCAATCAACCAGATCGACGGTAATGGGCAAGTCAGAGTCCTCGAACGACTCGCGCAATCCAGCCAGCTTCTTCCATGACACGCTGGCACCAGTTTTGAGCATCAGGTCAAGATCCGAAAACTTCTTCGCCTTGCCGTTGACGCGCGAGCCGAAGGCGAACACCTCGTGCTCAGGCATGTGTAATCTGACGATCTGGCGAACCTGCTCCAGCTGGTCTGTAGGCAAGTCAATCATTGCGCGCCTCCAGCGTTGCCAGCAGGCCTTTAGCCTGACGAAAGAAAACGGGTGCGATGTCAAAAACGGCTTGTGCAACCGCACGGTTGTAGGCATGGGACGTCTGGTTGCGCGCCTGGTGAAAGTCCATCCAGCCCTCGACATCGTCGATCAATCCGGCCTTGGCGGCCACGCGGTAGAGCTGTCGCATCGGCACACCGTCCACGTCGCCGGCAACCGGGTTGACGGATAGCCAGCGCCGGAGCATTTTCCAGCTCTGCTCGTAGGTGACCTCGAAGTTTTGGATCACACCCGCTTTCAACGCTTCCTGCGTTTCCGGGTCGAAATGCTTCCACCGGGCCGCGTCGCCCGTTACGGACAAGGCGCGGGACAGCGCGCCAAGTGCGGACTGAAGCGGTGACAGGTCAAGCATTCCTGCTTTATACCAGCCAGCCAAACGCAAGCAAGTACGCAACCCGTGCTCCGGCGGCCGAACCTGCGGGCGTACACTGGCAAACTGCTATGGTTTTTTACCCATACCCCGCAGTTGACCGACTTGTGCCGCAGTGTCTCCCGTTCGTTGCACGATTGAGCCTTGGCGAAAGCGCGAGGGTGGCTGGTAGCCCCGCCAAGCGAACTGACACTTGAGCCCGCATGGCATTGCCGTTTTTTGACTTCCGCCCACGGCTGGCCGAGATTGCCACCGGGTATGACCGCACCCGTTTCGTGACTGATCTGGGCGCCGGGCTGACAGTGGCTGCGGTCGCCTTGCCGCTGGCCATGGCATTTGCCATTGCCAGTGGGTTAAAACCGGAAGCCGGGCTGGTGACATCGGTCATTGCCGGGTTCTTGATCTCGGCGTTGGGTGGCAGCCGGGTGCAGATTGGTGGCCCAGCCGGAGCTTTCATCGTGATCGTCTACGGCATCGTGGAGCGATACGGGCTGGCCAACCTGATCATTGCCACGGCGCTGTCCGGCCTGCTGCTGTTCCTGATGGGTCTGTTCAAGCTCGGGTCGCTGATCCGTTTTGTACCGGTGGCCGTGGTGATTGGTTTCACCAACGGCATCGCGGTGCTGGTGGTGGTGTCGCAACTGCGTGACTTCCTGGGTCTGGTCACACCCCCCATGCCGGCCAATTTTTTCGGCATCGTGTCTGTGCTGGCGGACAACATCGCCAGCTATAACTGGCAAGCGGTGTGGCTGGCGGTGCTCAGCCTGGCGCTGATTGTGTGGTGGCAGTTCCGCCTTCCGGGCATGACCCGCGCCGATCACTGGTCACGCCATCTGCGATTGGTGCCAGGCTCGGTTGTCGCACTTGTTCTGGCGACGCTGGCGGTGGTCTCTTTCGACCTGCAGGTGGACACGATTGGCAGCCGCTTTGGGGGTATCCCGTCAGCGCTGCCGGGTTTCCACTTTCCAGAATTCTCGTGGGAAACGGCACGTTTCCTGCTGATTCCCACACTGACGCTGGCATTCCTGGGCGCTATCGAGTCGCTGCTTTGTGCC
>JANOCN010000096.1:0-8006 GCA_031412185.1 Betaproteobacteria bacterium
ATTGGTTGCGCCCGTCGCCCCACGCCACCACCGTGCCGCCATGGCCCGCCAGCCGCGCATTGGCCTCGATCCGGCTGGCGGCAGTTACTGTAACGTTCTGCGCATTGTCCATACTGGTATCGAGACCAGACCGGCCGCCACCGATACGCACCAAACCACCACCGGAGTCGCCGCTGGCGGATACGTTTGCCGCCGCCAGCACCAGTTCGCTGCCCGTGATGGTGACAGTGCCACCCGCTCCACTGGTGGCACTGGCGTCTACGCTGCCCGAGGTAAACAGATAACCAGCGTCCTGCGGCAGGATACCTACCGACATGTTGACACTTCCGCCCTGCGACACACCGCGTGCCGACACCAGCGAACCCGCTGTCTGGACCAGCCGGCTATCGGCCTGCAGCGTGACCGAACCACCTGCGGCGCTGCTGCCATCCGCGCGAACCGCGCCATCCTGGGCAATCTTGACGGCCTGCACCTGCACCGTGCCGCCCTGCGCCCCGCTGGCGCTGACCAGCGCATTGCCCGAGATCGAAAGATTGCCGCCGGTGGCAGTGATCGCCACCGCACCACCGCGGGCCTGGCCGTCCGCCCGCGTCAGGCTGCCGGCCTCCAGGGTGATGTTGCCCAGCGCTTTGAGCACCAGTTGACCACCCTGGTCGCGCGCCAGACTCTGCGCCTGGATGGCACCGGAGTGGCTCAAGCTGCCGGCAAAAACACCTACTGCCCCACCGCTCAGCGTGCCCAGATTGATGGCCTGGTTGTCCCGGCTCTGGACCGCGAAGACAATGTCGTTCAGGTTGCGCCCGGTAATCTCGACCATCTCACCTGCAGCCAGCACGACGTTGCCGCCGCTGCTCGTGATTACGGCATTGCCGTCCACACCGATATTAGGTGCCACCAGATAGACATCGCCACTGCCCGAGCTGATGGCACCGTTGGCCTTGATACTGCCCGGTGTGCCTGCGCTGGCAAACTTGAGCTTGCCGGAGCGGAAGTCTTCGTCGTTGATATTCAGGGTGGAGGCAACAAAACCCTGCGTGTCGATCACGCTGCCCGCGCCAAACACCATGCCGTTCGGGTTGATCAGGAACACCCGGCCGTTGGAGCCAAGTGTGCCGTCGATCTGGCTCTTGAGATTGGGGTTGCTGGCCTGGACCCGGTTGAGCACCGTGCTGGCAGCGTTTTGCTGCTGGAAGTAGGTTGTCTCGCCAACACCAATGTTGAAGCTTTGCCAGTTGATGATGGCACCGGGCGTGTTGGTCACGGTGAGCCGTTTGCCCTGTGCCTGCACGGCCGCCTGGCCGCTTGCCACCTGGGCGCCGGTAGGGTTGGCGTGAACCAGCTGTGGACCCACCCCATACGCAGTTGCCAAGGCGACTGCCAGTGCACGACGCCTGAAACCTGGTTTGACGATCATCGAAATTCTCCTGACTTCTGAGCGAGTCTTTGTGCTGCCGCCAACCATAGGCATGCAGCAACCCTCACCAACAACAGTTCCCAATCTCCCGCATCGGACGGGAGCCCTGCCACGCGGTGTTCGCAATCACAAGCACAACTTCCCACGCTTCGAGAGACATTTGTTCATAATTTGCAACATTTGTCTACCTTGCTATCGGATACTGACGAATGGCGACGCATACTTGGCATAACTACAACACCATGAGACAAATCCTCACCATGACCCTCTGCCCCATTGCCATTGTCAGCAGCTGCCAGAAATGCCCCGCCTTCAAGATTTGTCCGCTCAAGGGTGTGATCGGCGATATACCCTCAGCCGACAAATCAAAATCTCCACCCGGTAAGCCCGGTCAGCGCAAGTAGCCACGCCGCCGGGCGCGTGCCCGGGTCCCTGGCAGCGCGAGACTGGATAATCGCGACCCATGAACCCTCTGCTAGATCGCCTGCAGCCCTACCCTTTTGAGCGCTTGCGCGCGCTGTTTGCCGGCCTTCAGCCGAACCCGGGCTTGCGACCCATCAGCCTGGGCATTGGTGAGCCCAAACACGCGACACCGCCGTTTATTGTCGAAGCGCTGGCACGTTCCATGGCCAGCACGCCAAGCGGCCTGGCAGCCTATCCAGCCACCGCCGGAGACCCGGCATTGCGTGAGGCGTTCACCAGTTGGCTGCGCCGACGCTACGCGCTGGAACTGGACGCCGGCACCCAGGTTCTGCCCGTGAATGGTTCGCGTGAGGCGCTGTTCGCGTTGGCTCAAACCGTGGTGGATCCGCAGCGCGGTCAAGCAGCCGGGGCGGACGCCGATGGGCCGCTGGTCATTTGCCCGAACCCTTTCTACCAAATCTACGAAGGTGCCGCCCTGTTGGCGGGTGCCCAACCGTATTTCGTGGCCGCAGACCCGGCGCGCAATTTCGCCCAGGACTGGGACAGCGTGCCCGACGCGGTATGGGCCCGCGCCCAGTTGTTGTTCGTCTGCTCGCCGGGCAACCCGGCCGGCGCAGTGATGCCGCTGTCAGAGTGGGCGCGATTGTTTGCGTTGAGTGATCGTTTTGGTTTTGTGATTGCCTCCGACGAGTGTTACAGCGAGATCTACTTCCGCGACGAGCCTCCGCTCGGCGGCCTGGAGGCAGCTGCCAAACTCGGCCGCGCCGATTTCAGAAATCTGGTCGCATTCACCAGTCTGTCCAAACGCAGCAACGTGCCAGGCCTGCGCAGTGGTTTTGTGGCGGGGGACGCGCGCCTGATCAAGAGCTTTCTGCTCTACCGTACCTACCATGGCAGCGCGATGAGCCCGGTGGTCCAAGCCGCGAGTATGGCAGCGTGGGCCGACGAGGAACACGTGGTGGCGAACCGCACCAAGTACCGCGAGAAGTTTGCCCGCATCACGCCACTGCTGGCCGAGGTTTTGGAAGTGGCCCTGCCCGACGCCGGCTTCTATCTGTGGGCCGGGGTGCGCGGAAGCGACACCGACTTCGCACGCGAATTGTTCGCTCTCTACAATGTGACGGTTTTGCCCGGCAGCTATCTGGCGCGTGAAGCCGGTGGCCGCAACCCCGGCGCGCAACGAATCCGGATGGCGCTGGTTGCCGAGACCGCAGAATGCGAAGAAGCGGCACGGCGGATCGCCCGGTTCGTGCGCGCCAGCGCGTGAATCACCCCAACTATTCTGACTACTGTTTATGACCCAGAACTTGCAAGACACCATCAACGCCGCGTGGGAAAACCGTGCCAGTTTCTCGCCTGCGTCGGCGCCCAAAGAAGTCGCGGACGCGGTAGAGCAGGTGATCGCAGACCTGAACCGGGGCGTCTTGCGGGTGGCTACGCGCGAAGCGGTCGGGCAATGGACTACCCACCAGTGGATAAAGAAGGCAGTGCTGTTGAGTTTCCGGCTCAAGGACAACACGGTCATGCGCGCTGGCGACCTGGGCTTCTACGACAAGGTGCAGACCAAATTCTCCCACCTGGACGAGGCCGAAATGAAAGCCACCGGCGTGCGGGTGGTACCACCAGCGGTGGCCCGGCGTGGAAGTTTTATCGCCAAGGGCGCAGTGTTGATGCCGTCTTACGTCAACATCGGTGCGTATGTGGACGAAGGCACGATGGTGGACACCTGGGCCACGGTGGGCTCGTGTGCACAGATTGGCAAGAACGTGCACCTGAGCGGCGGGGTCGGCATCGGTGGCGTGTTGGAGCCGATGCAGGCTGGCCCCACCATCATCGAAGACAACTGTTTTGTCGGTGCCCGCTCCGAGGTGGTCGAAGGTGTCATCGTTGAAGAGAACTCGGTTATCTCCATGGGGGTCTACATCGGCCAGAGCACCAAGATTTACGACCGAGCAACTGGCACCGTGAGTTATGGCCGTATTCCGGCCGGCTCGGTGGTGGTGTCGGGCAACCTGCCCAGTGCGGACGGCAAATACAGCCTGTACTGCGCCGTCATCGTGAAAAGCGTCGATGCGCAGACCCGGGCCAAAACCAGTTTGAACGAGCTCCTGCGCGACTGACGGCGCTAGAGTCAGTCCGTTTCCTTCCCCGTTTACGAAGGGTCCACCATGGCAACGACCAGCGCACCAGGAACGATGGAACGCATCCTGCGTTTGATGAGCGACAAGAAGGCCTCGGACGTCTACTTGTCGGCGCATTCCCCCGCGCTGATCAAGATCAACGGGCTGTGTATTCCCATCAACAACCAGGTGCTGCCGCCGGACGCGCCACGCAACCTGCTGGCTGAAGTCATACCGGCCGAGCGCATGGTCGAACTGGAAACCACCGGCGAGCTGAACATGGGTTTCCCGCTGGCCGGTGTGGGGCGCTTTCGGCTCAGTGCGATGCGCCAGCGTGGCTCGATTGCTGCCGTGGTGCGCTTTATCAGCATCGAGATACCGCCACTGGCGAGCCTGAACGTACCGATGGTGCTGGGCGACCTGATCATGGAAAAACTCGGGCTGCTGCTGATGGTGGGCGCCACCGGGGCCGGCATAAGCACCACGCTCGCATCGATGATCGACTTTCGCAACGAGAGCGTGGCGGGGCACATCCTGACCATCGAGGACCCGGTCGAATTCCTTTTCAAGAACAAACGCTCGGTGGTGAACCAGCGCGAAATCGGCACCGATACCGAGTCGTTGCAGGTGGCGCTGCGCAACGCGCTGCGACAGGCACCCGACGTGATCCTGATCGGCGAAATCCGTGACCGCGAAACCATGTCGGCGGCCCTTGCCTATGCGCAGTCCGGCCACCTCTGCCTGGCGACCATGCACGCCAACAACAGCTACCAGGCGCTGAACCGGATCCTCAGTTTCTATCCGGTCGAGGTGCGTGAAACCATGCTGGGCGACCTGGCCGCTGCGCTCAAGGCCGTGGTGTCGCAGCGCCTGTTGCGCACCGTCTCCGGCGGGCGCGTGCCCTCGGTAGAGATACTGCTCAATACCAAGCTGGTATCCGAGCTGATCGAGAAGGGCGACTTTTCGGGTGTCAAGGAAGCGATCGAGAAATCGATGGCAGAAGGCTCGCAGAGCTTCGAGGCCGACATCGGGCGGCTCATCATGGCCGGCACGGTGGACCGCAAGGAGGGCCTGGCCAATTCCGACTCGCCTACCAACCTCATGTGGCGTATGCAAAACGACTTTGCCAAAGCCGCCGCCCCGCAGCCGATGGACGACCCGGACGATGAGCCGTCGTTTACCGAAATTACCCTGGATGTCAAACACTGATGGCGGCCCAGACCCGCACCAGCGCATGACGGTTCAGGAATTGGTACACGCCACTGCCCGCCAACTGCAGTCTGCCGATGTGAGTTTTGGCCACGGTACCAACAATGCGTTGGACGAAGCGGCCTGGCTGGTGTTGTGGAAGCTGGGGCTGCCGCTCGACTGCAACCTTGATGGCCCGGATTCGCCCGCGCAAACTCTGGTGACGGCGCAGCAGCATACGGCGGTCGAAGCACTCGTATGCACCCGTATACAGTCGCGCCTTCCAACTGCTTACCTGACCCGGGAAGCATGGCTGCAGGGCGTAGCCTTTTACGCCGATGAGCGCGCGATTGTTCCGCGCAGTCTGATTGCCGAACTGCTGGCCGGTGATGGCCTGGAGTACTGGTTGCCGCCGGTGGTTTCGAGCGTGCTCGATCTTTGCACTGGCGGTGGCAGTCTGGCCATACTGGCGGCCAGGGCGTGGCCAGAAGCGGCGGTGGATGCAGCCGATATTTCTGCACCCGCGATGGAGGTGGCGACCATCAACATCGGCCGCCATGCCCTGGGCGAACGCATACGCGTGTTTCAGGGCGATGGCCTGAAAGCCGTCAGCGGCCGTTACGACCTGATCTTGTGCAACCCGCCGTATGTCAACGCTGGCAGCATGGCGGCGCTGCCTCCCGAGTACCAGGCCGAACCCGCATTGGCGTTGGCCGGTGGCGCAGACGGCATGGACTTCGTGCGGCGTCTGGTCCGCGGTGCTGCTGACTATCTGGAGCCGCATGCGGTGCTGGTGCTGGAGATCGGCAATGAGCGCGCCAATTTCGAGGCCGCGTTTCCCGGCCTGGATTGCCTCTGGCTGGAAACCAGCGCCGGTGATGCCCAGGTCTGCCTGTTGACCCGGGCTGCGCTGGCCACCTATCTAGAACCCAAAACGGGCACCGGCCCGCACGCTCCGATCCCATGATTACCCTCAAGAACGTCACGCTGCGCCGTGGTGCCAAGGTGTTGCTGGACAGCGCGTCCGTCACGCTCAACCCCGGCGAAAAAGTTGGTTTGGTCGGGCGCAATGGCGCTGGCAAATCGTCGCTGTTTGCACTACTCGATGGGTCCTTGCACGAAGACGCTGGCGACTACAGCGTACCCACACAATGGCGCATGGGCCAGGTATCCCAGGACATGCCCGAGACCACACAGGGTGCTACCGATTTCGTGGTCGAAGGCGATACACAATTGCTGGCGGCGCAGGCCCAAGTGCAAGCCGCCGAAGCCAGCAACGATGGTGACCGCATGGCCCATGCCTACATGGACCTGCAGGACGCCGGTGCACACGACGCGCCGGCGCGCGCGCAAGCGCTCATCCTGGGCCTGGGCTTCAAGACCACAGAGCTGAACAACCCCGTAAACAGCTTCTCGGGCGGCTGGCGCATGCGGCTGCAACTGGCGCGCGCGCTGATGTGCCCATCCGACCTGCTGCTGCTCGACGAGCCCACCAACCACCTGGACCTGGACGCGCTGGTGTGGCTGGAGACCTGGCTCAAGCGCTTCGAAGGCACCATGGTGGTCATCAGCCACGACCGCGAGTTTCTGGACGCTGTGACCAACGTCACGCTGCACATCGACGCCGCCAAGCTGCTGCGCTACAGCGGTAACTACAGCAAGTTCGAAGACATGCGCGCCGAGCAGATGGAGCTGCAGCAAAACGCCTTTTCCAAGCAGCAGGACAAAATTGCCCATCTGCAGAAGTTCATTGCACGTTTCAAGGCCAAGGCAAGCAAAGCCAAGCAGGCGCAAAGCCGGGTCAAGGCGCTGGACCGGATGGAAAAGATCGCTCCCCTGTTGGCCGAGGCAGACTTCAGCTTCGAGTTCCGCGAACCGGCCAACCTGCCCAACCCGATGTTGTCCATGCAGGGCGTCAGTTTTGGATATCCCGCAGCCGACGACGCACCGCCGGGTACACCTCCCACGGTCATCGTGCGCAATGTGAGCCGCTCGGTACTGGCCGGTCAACGCATCGGCATACTGGGTGCCAACGGGCAAGGCAAGTCGACCGTGGTGAAAACCGTGGCGCGCGAACTGCAGGCCATTGGCGGCGAGATCACTGAAGGCAAGGGACTGAACATCGGGTATTTTGCCCAGCAGGAACTCGATGTGCTGCGCCCGGCCGATACGCCACTGGACCACATGATCACCCTGGTGCGCGAGATGACCGCCACTGGCAGAATCGCCGGGCAGGCGACGCGGGAACAGGATCTGCGCAGCTTTCTGGGCAATTTCAATTTTGGCGGCGACATGGTCAAGCAGGCCGTGGGCAGCATGAGCGGGGGCGAAAAGGCGCGGCTGGTGTTGTGCATGATTGTCTGGCAGCGCCCCAACCTGCTGCTGCTCGATGAGCCCACCAACCACCTCGACCTGGCCACCCGCGAAGCGTTGGGCATGGCGCTGAACGAATTCGAAGGCACCGTGATGCTGGTGAGCCACGACCGGGCGTTGCTGCGTTCGGTGTGCGACGAGTTCTGGATGGTCTCGCGCGGCGGTGTGGCCCCGTTTGACGGCGATCTGGACGACTACCAGCGTTACTTGCTGGATGAAGCCAAGCGCATGCGCGAGGAAGCCAAAAAGTCGAGCAACAGCCCGGCCGCCCCGACCGCTACTAAAAGGATAGCTGAAACTGCAGGCACAGCAAGCGGAAACGGTCTTTTTGATGCTAAAAATGCATCCAGCAAAAAGGAAGATGCCCAGCGCCGTCAGCAGCAGCTTGAAGCCGCCAAGCCGCTGCGCAAGGACCTGGAAAAGATCGACCGCCAGATGCTGAGCATGAACAGCGAAAAGGCCAACCTCGAAAGCCTGCTGACCACGTC
>JANOCN010000097.1:0-4894 GCA_031412185.1 Betaproteobacteria bacterium
CCGGGGCTTTGCTGGCGCGTGTGCTGGCGCGGCCCTGGACGGCACACAGCCCGCGTCCGCGCAGGGGGCGCTGGTTCGCAGCGGCATTGCTGGTCTCGGCGATCAGCGTGCTGCTGGTGCGGCTGCCGGAACCCAGCTACCGCATGGGAGACGAATTGCGCGCGCGCGAAGCCATCCGCCAGTTCCTCAGCGACGACCAACGCATCAGCCAACGCTGGGGCAGCCTGATTGACGCTGGCCGGCGCGACTCGCTGTCGTTCGAGCAACTCGCCGGACAGATAGACGCCGACATCACCTCCGACTACCAGGAGAGCTTTGAGCAGTTGTCGGCACTGAACCTGGGTGCCGCCGCCCCGTCGGCCAAAACGCTGGAGATACTGCGCAAATACGCCGCGCTGCGGGGCGAAGCGTCACACGCGCTGGCTGAAGGGCTGCGCGCCAAAGATGCCGACAAAGTACGCCAGGCGCTGGAGGACGCGCGCAAGGCACCGGCACTGGCCGCGGGTGCCCGGGCACCCGCATCTGGCACTTCATCCCCAAGGGGCAAGTAGCCTGCAATGGCCATTCCCGCAGCCTGGGAGCCGGCCTTCCTAAACCACCCGGTGCGTAAGCGCCTGGCCATCCACCAGCCGCTGGCAATTTTCGACTGCCAGATGCAGGGCGCGATAGAACATATCCTGCGTCAGCCACGCCATGTGGGGGGTGGCGATCACATCGTGGCGCCCCAGCAGCAGATGGTCTTGGGGAACAGGCTCGGTCGCGAAAACATCCAGGCAGGCCAATGACAACTGCCCCGCGTCCAGTGCATGGGCCAGCGCCGCTTCATCCAGCAACTCGCCGCGTGCCGTGTTGACGAACACCACGCCCGGCTTGCAACGCGCCAACATGCCCGCATCGAACATGCCCCGGGTCTGTGCTGTGAGCGGCAGATGCAGACTCACCAGATCGCTCTGGGCCAGCAGATCTTCCAGTGCCAGGCGCGGATAGTCGAACTGCGCGGCCTGCGATCGGCCGTGGTACACCACCCGCATGCCGATGGCGGTCAGCCAGGGGGCCAGCATACGGGGCACGCTGCCGGAGCCCACGAGCCCTACCGTCTTGCCATGCAGCTCGAACAGCTTTTCCTGCAGCGGCTCGGCTATCGCCCATTGGCCCCGGCCCAGATCGGCACTGATCTGCGTCAGCCGACGTGCGGCGGCCAGCATCAGCCCGAGCGTCATCTCGGCCACGGCGCGGCTGTTCACGCCGGGCATGTTGCACACCGCAATGCCACGCGCCCGGGCTGCGTCCAGGTCGATAGTGTTCACGCCCACGCCGATCTTCTGGATCAACCGCAACTTCGGGTTGTGTTGCAGCACGGCGGCCGTCACGGGTTTAAGCACATGCCACAGCACCTGCGCATCGGGCCAATGCCGATCAAACAGGCCCTGGTCCGCCTCCGGGCAACACACGATGTCCCAGTGTGGCGGCGCGTGCCCTTTCAACCACGCCTGCAGCGATGGGCTCACATTGAAGTGGAACAGGACCTTCATGGAAGCACACGCTTCTTCAGCGCTGCATCCAGGGGAATATGCGCGGCTGGGGGTAAACATTGGGCCGTGCCAGCGACTGTTCGATGCGTAGGCCTTCGTTCCATTTGGCCATGCGTTCGGAGCGCGCGAAGCTGCCCACCTTGAGCTGCGCCACGCCCCAACCCACGGCCAGATGCACGATGCTGACGTCCTCGGTCTCGCCAGAGCGGGCCGACACGATGCATCCCAGCTTGCGGCGCGTGGCCACATCGATGGCGGCGCGCGTCTCGGTGACGGTGCCGATCTGATTGGGTTTGATCAGCACCGCGTTGCAGGCACCCAGCGCCGCCCGCTCGTCGATCTGGCGCGCGTTGGTCACGAAAAAGTCGTCGCCGATGATCTGCAGCTTGTGGCCCAGCAGCGCGGTCATGGCGCACATGCCGTCGATGTCGTTCTCGGCAAACCCGTCTTCCATCGACACGATCGGGTAGCGGTCCACCCATTGGGCATAGACATCGAGCAACTGTTCGCGCGTGAAGGAGCGCGACTCGCTGCGCCAGTGGTACTTGTCGTCGGCGAAGTATTGGGTGGATGCCAGATCCAGGCCGATGGAAATGTCCGCTCCGGGCCGGAACCCGGCGCTCTCGATGGCTCGTACCAGCGCCTCGATGGTGCCCTCGTTGGAGCCGAATTGCGGCCAGTAGCCACCTTCGTCGGCCACGCCCAGACTTTTGCCCTGGCCGGCCAGGGCCTTGCCGGCCGCGTAGTACACCTCGGCGATCCATTCCAGCGACTGTGCAAAACTGCTGGCGCCGTTGGGTATGGCCAGAAAGTCCTGCAAATCCACGCTTCCGCGCGCATGGGCGCCGCCGCCGAATATCTGTATCTCGGGCAGCGGCAAACCGACCGGCCGGTCACCTGCCAGGTACTGCCACAACGGCAAACGCTTGTCGTTGCTGGCCGCCCACAGGGCCGCCAGCGACACGGCGGTCAGGCTGTTGCCACCCAGCCGGGATTTGTCGGGCGTGCCGTCGGCCGCGATCATGGCCGTATCGATCGCCGACTGGTCGAAGATGTCGAATCCCCGCAGTAGCGGCGATATCTCGCCGTTGATGCGCTGCACCGCCTGCTGCACACCCAGGCCGCGCAAACGCGTGCCGCCGTCGCGCAATTCCCGCGCTTCTCCCGCGCCCGTGGAAGCGCCCGCCGGAGCGATGGCGCGGCCCACCGTGCCCGACTCCAGCGTCACCTCCGCCTCCACCGTGGGAAGGCCGCGTGAATCCCACACCGCCCTGCCGACTACCGATTGAATACGACTCATGGTTGGATTACTCCGTTGGCTGTCTGCAGCACCGCGCCCAATTGCTCAGGCGCTGCATGCAGACAGGCCAGGGCAATCTGGCGAACCTTTTCCTTGTCGGCTGCCTGCGTCAAGTATTCCACGGGCGACTTGCCATCCACACGCGCCAGGAAAAGCGCGGGCAACAAACGTGCCGTGCGCGCCTCCAGCGCAGCGGCCGGCTCCCAATCGACCTCGGCAAGATACGCCTGGTAAATCCTCTCGAAGGCACTGGAAAACTGACTGGCCCGCACCGGCAGATGCACGGCCTTGAGCAGCATATGGTTCAGGCAGAACGCGAGATCGAAAGCCGGGTCGCCATACCAGGCGCATTCCGCATCCAGCAACACCGGCGATGCCGGGCCGCACAGAATATTCTTCGGGCTCACGTCGCCATGCACCAGCACCAGCGGCGTGTTGGCCGTGGTGTTGCAGATGGCCCGCAGCGTGTCACCCAACGCGGGATGCCGGTTGATGGTGGCCAGCAAATAGGGCTCCAGCCGCAGCGAGAAAAACTCCGCATCGCTCTTGAACCGTGCGGCGATGTCGGCGTTGTTGGCCGTATAGGCATGGATGCGGCCTAGGATGCGGCCCACCTGTTCGGCCATGGCCAGATCGACGCGGCCCTCGAGCAGCTGTGTTTTCCAGACCGGGTAGCGCGCGGGCTCCAGAAATTCCATGAAGAAAATACCGGCCTCGGCATCGCGCCCGAGCATGGCGGGAGTCACCTGCTTGAAGGCCGGCGCCACGGTCTGGTACCAGGCATATTCGTAGCGGTTGCGCGACAGCGGCGCCTCCCACACCGCCGCCACCTTGAGTGTGGCGAGCGCGCGCTTGGCGCAAATGCTGTGGCGTGCGAAATCGATGCGCCAGATATCGGAAGACACACCGCCGGTCAGCTGGGCAATGCCGCGAATATCTTGCTCCGATGCCAGGCCGAGTTTCTGCAGTGAATCGATGATCATCCGGCGGGTGGCAGCGTCCATGCGGGGATTCTCGCTGAACGACCTGGCTGCCCAACAGCGTACATTCCCGCATGGCACACCACGGCGGCCCAGCGGCTACACCAGATGGGACGGCGCCGCGCCATTCCGGAAACCCAACCGCACAAGGTAAATATGAAGAATCGGATCGGCATCGCCCTGGTAGGCATCGGCCCCGGGGCCGTGCCGCACTTACGCAGCCTGCATGATCTGCGCGAAAGCATCGATCTGCGCCATGCCGTGGCGCGCCGGCCCGCGCAGGCCGACATGGGCCCGTTCCAGGGCGCACTGGCCGCCCACGCCGATTTGCAGGCCGCACTGGACGATCCGCTGGTACAGGCCGTGGTCGTGGCCACGCCGCCATCGTCGCATCTGGAGATCGCCAGCCGGTGTTTTGCGCACGGCAAACATGTGCTGCTCGAAAAGCCGCTGGACATATCGCTGGCGCGCGCACAGGCCATCGTGCAAGGCGCGCGCGACGCGAAGCTGCGTCTCGGCGTGGTGCTGCAATTCCGCTTCAAGCCCGGCTCGGTAGCGTTGCAGGAAGCATTGAACTCGGGCCGCCTGGGTGCCGTGCAGGCAGCATCGGTGCGGGTGCCGTGGTGGCGGCCGCAGAGTTACTACGACCAGGCCGGTCGCGGCACGATGGCGCGCGACGGCGGCGGTGTGTTGCTCACCCAGGCCATCCACAGTATCGACCTGTTCCGCTCGCTGGTAGGGTTTCGCGCGGTGGTGGCGGCCCAGGTCTGCCAAACTGCCGTGCACACCATGGAAACCGAAGACTATGCGAGCGCCCTACTGACCCTGGGCAACGGCGCGCCGGGCCAGCTGATGGCCACCACCGCCATGCTTCCAGGCCTGGCCGAATCGATCGAGATCATCGGCGCGCGCGGCAGCGCGGTATTGCAAGGCGGCGCGCTGCAGGTGCAGTACATTGATGGACAGACGCTAAACATCGCATCGGAGGGCGGCACCGGCAGCGGCGCCAACATCATGGATTTCTCCCACGACGCACACCGCGCGGTGCTGCTGGACTTTGTGGAAGCGATCGAACAGGGCCG
>JANOCN010000098.1:0-5878 GCA_031412185.1 Betaproteobacteria bacterium
TGGCATGGCCGAGGGTGACTGGGACGGCTGGAAAATCCTGACAGACCGGCTGGGCAAGAAAGTGCAGATCGTTGGCGACGACCTGTTCGTTACCAATACCAAAATCCTGAAGGAAGGGATAGACAAGGGCATCGCCAACTCAATCCTGATAAAGATCAACCAGATCGGCACCCTTACCGAGACTTTTGCCGCCATCGAAATGGCTAAACGGGCCGGCTATACGGCAGTGATCAGCCACCGGTCTGGTGAAACCGAAGACTCCACCATTGCAGACATTGCAGTCGGCAGCAATGCCGGCCAGATCAAGACCGGTTCACTTAGCCGTTCGGACCGGATGGCCAAGTACAACCAGCTGCTGCGTATTGAAGAAGACCTCGGTGACGTAGCCACCTACCCTGGTCGCGCGGCGTTCTACAACCTGCGTTGACCTCACGCAGCTAGTCAAGCCTGCCAACCAGCCGTGCGCAACCGCCTCGTTCCACTGGCTCTGCTGGCTTTGCTGGTCATACTGCATGCCCAGTTGTGGGTCGGGCGCGGCAGCGTACCGAATGTGTCCGACATGACGCGGCAACTCGCGGAGCTGAAAGTCAGAAACGAGCAGGCGCGTCAGGCAAACGAGCGGGCAGCAGCCGAGGTGCGCGACCTCAAGGAGGGCATGGAAATGGTGGAGGAAAAGGCGCGGCTCGAACTCGGTATGGTGCGGCCGAACGAAATACTCGTGCAGATCGGCAAATAGATATAGCCCCCACGCTCGCCCACTTCGTGTGGCTCTCTGCCCCCCGAGGGGGCTAATTTTTTTTAGGGCGGCCCGGCGAAAAATTGGCATTTCAAACTTGTAACTTCATTGCGCGGTGGGGCTGCCCGGGGCGAGGGCGCTCGCGGGACGAAACAACTGGGCCGCATCAATCGGATCAAACCGGTACTGCACACCGCAAAACTCGCACGCCACCTCGATTTGACCTTGCTCTGCAATGATGCTTTCTGCCTCAGTCGCACCCAGACCGACAATCATGGCCCCGACCTTCTCCCGGCTGCAACTGCACGTAAACCGGGGCGCAGAGTCCCCCACCAGTGGCTCGAACCGGGACACACTTTCTTCCCAGAACAGGCGTCGCAGAATGGTGTCGACATCAAGCGTCAGGAGCTCCTCGCGTTTCAGACTTGATGCAAGCACGGCGATGCGGTTGTAATCTTCGCTCTGGCCAATCCCGTCTTCATCGGGCGCGCTGCGTCTCTCGCCTGCCAAGTTGCCGGCACCTTGCAACGGCAAGCGCTGTATCAGCAGGCCTGCCGCCAGCTCGTGGTTTGCCGCAAGCACGAGCGTGGTGTCGAGCTGCTCGCTTTGCAGCATGTAGTGCTGCAACACATCGCTCAATTTTTCCAGCTTCTCGCCGCGGTCTCCAAACAGCGGCACCACCCCCTGATAAGGTTGCTGACCCGGGAAGCGGCCCTTCGGGTCAAGCGTAATGGCACAGCGACCACGATTGGTCAGGTTCACCATCGCGCTCAAGCTGGCCTGCGCGCGCACGTCTCCCTGCAGGGTAGCGGTCGCACGAAGCGACAGATCTGTCTGCACCTCGGCAACCGCAAGTTTGACCGGCCCGTCACCGGATATCTGCACCACCAGCGCCCCATCGAACTTGATGTTCGACTGCATCAAAACCCCGGCCGCCAGCAGTTCACCGAGCAGTTGCTGCACTGGCTCGGGATAAGCACCGGTCTGCGTGTTGGACGCCCGCCTGCGCAGGATTTCAGTCCATGCACCAGTCAAGCGGACCAGGATGCCGCGCACCGGCAAACCGTCAAAAATGAATTTATGCAATTCAGACAACGTCGTTTCCCTCAAGCCAACTTCTTCAAGCCGTTGGCATAACGCCGACCGTTTTCAACGTAGTTGCGTGCGCCGCTGCGGTAGCGCTCCATTTGCTCAATGGTCACTTGCCGTACCACTTTGGCCGGGCTGCCCAACACCATTGAGCCGTCGGCAAACTCCTTGCCTTCGGTCACCAGCGCTCCCGCGCCCACCAGGCACCCTTTGCCAATCCTTGCACCATTGAGCACCACCGCGCCAATGCCGATCAAGCTGCCGTCACCAATCGTGCAACCATGCAACATGACCTGGTGGCCAACGGTCACGTCCTCTCCCACGGTGAGTGGCTGGCCTACATCGGCGTGCAGCACACTGCCGTCCTGGACATTCGAGCCCCGGCCGATGCGCATGCGTTCGGTGTCGCCGCGCAGCACAGCTCCAAACCAGATGCTCACGTCGTCGGCCAGTTCCACATCACCGATCACCTGGGCACTGTCGGCAATCCACGCCGAGGCGGCGATTTTGGGGACGATACCGTCAAGTGAATAAACTGCCATGCGCCACTCCTGTTGAACCGATTGTAAAAGCGGCCCTGCACCAGCCGGTTTTGCGTCGCTGACCCGGCACCATGTACCGCTTGCCGTTTGATGGCGCGGCTGAGATACTGCCGAACCGGCACGCAGATGTCCGGTGTACAACTAAGGAAGCACTGAACAAGTCCCCGCCATGCGCGTTCGAATCCAAAACGGGATGATTTGTCCGCCAACACCGCGCGTCGCAGTGCTTCCCTAATACCAAGAGACAACACACGTTGCCAACACCTGCACAGCCACCCCACGGAGGCGACCGCGTCGCCCAGTCCTTGCTGGCGCACGGGGTACGCTCCGTATTCACACTCTGTGGCGGGCACATCTCGCCCATTCTTACCGCGTCGAAGGCGCTTGGCATACGCATCGTGGACGTGCGCGATGAAGCAACCGCGGTGTTTGCCGCTGATGCCACCGCCCGGCTCACGGGTATCCCTGGAGTGGCGGCGGTGACTGCCGGTCCGGGTATCAGCAACACCATCACTGCCCTCAAAAATGCACAGCTGGCGCAGTCGCCCGTCGTGCTGTTCGGTGGCGCCGCACCCACCGCGTTGCAGGGCCGTGGTGCCTTGCAGGATATTGACCAACGCCCGCTGGTAGCACCACATGTGAAGCTTTTCACCAAAATCCGGCGCGTGTGTGACCTGGGCCCGGCCGTGGACGAAGCTTTCGCCGTGGCGCTGGCGGGCGTGCCTGGGCCGGTGTTCATCGAATGCCCGGTAGATTTGTTGTACGACGAGGCGTCGATCCGGCAGTGGTATGCCGACGCAGCGGGCAAGGGCACCACCCTGCCCGACCGCCTGCTGCGCTTTTACCTGAATCGGCATGTAGGCAAAATGTTCGCCCGCAGCGCGCAGATGGAACCAGCCCGCGTACGGACGGTCGAACCACCGCAAGCAAAGACCTTCAGCCTGCAGGCCGCCCTGGCGGCACTGAACAAAGCGCACAAGCCGCTGATGGTGATAGGCAGCCAGGCCATGGCTCGTGCTGGTGAAGCAGCGCAGGTGGCGCGAGCGGTCGAACAACTCGGTATTCCGGTCTATCTATCGGGCATGGCGCGCGGCCTGCTGGGGCGTGACCATGCACTGCAGATGCGCCACCAGCGCCGGGAGGCCCTGCGCGAGGCCGATTGTGTGGTGCTGGCAGGCGTGCCGTGCGACTTCCGGCTTGACTACGGCAAACACGTGCGGCGCAGCGCCACCCTGATTGCGGCCAACCGCAGCAGAAAAGACGCGCGGCTGAACCGCAAGCCAGAGGTGGCTGCGATTGGAGATGCGGGCATGTTCCTGCAAGCCCTGGCCTCGCAACCCGCCGCAAGAGACAACACGCGGCAGCGCGCACAGTGGCTGGCGCAACTGCGCGCGCGCGACGATACCCGCGAGGCCGACATCACCGGGCAGGCCCAGGCGGTGGGTGAATTCGTCAACCCGGTCGCATTGCTGCGTGCAGTTGAAGACGCGGCTGGCGACAACGCGCTGCTGGTGGCCGACGGTGGTGATTTTGTGGCCACGGCAGCCTACATCCTGCACCCACGGGCTCCGCTGCGCTGGTTGGACCCGGGTGCGTTTGGGACCCTCGGCGTGGGTGCCGGATTTGCTTTGGGCGCTGCGTTATGCCAGCCTGCCAGCGAGGTCTGGATGGTGCTTGGCGACGGTGCCTGTGGGTACGGTCTGGTCGAATTCGACACCTTTGTACGCCACGGCGTACCGGTGATTGCGCTGGTAGGGAACGACGCCGGCTGGACGCAGATCGCGCGCGAACAGGTGAAGATGTTGCACGACGATGTGGGCACCGTGCTGGCGCGTACCGCCTACCACGAGGTGGCTGCCGGGTTCGGTGCCGAAGGCATTCTGGTGAAGAGCATGGCTGAAGTGCCCGCTGCACTCGCCCGCGCCCGTGCTTGTGCTGCCAGCGGTAAACCAGTCCTGATCAACGTCTGGCTCGACAAGACCGAGTTTCGCGAAGGTTCGATTTCGATGTAGCAAGCAGCGCTTACGCACAGTTCTACCGCACCCCCATCCACAGGAGACCTCCATGCCCGACCAGAAACTGATTCTTGCGTACATCTACGAACATGCCGCAAGGCAAGCTGACAAGGTTTTCCTGACCCAGCCTTTGGGCGGTGGAAAAGTTCAGGACACCACCTGGGGCCAGGTACTTGACCAGGCGCGGCGCATGGCCACCCATCTGCAGAGCCGGGGGCTGGGCGCGGGTTGCCAGGTCGCCATCTTGTCCAAGAACTGCGCGCATTTCTTTATCGCAGAGTTGGCGATCTGGATGGCCGGCTGCACCACCGTGGCTATTTTTCCGACCGAGGGGGCGGACACGGTGCGTTTTGTGCTGGACCACAGCGAAGCCAAACTGTTATTCGTTGGCAAACTCGATACCTGGGAACAGCAGGCCGGTGGCGTACCGACAGGTTTGCCATGTATCGCTCTCCCGCTGGCGCCCCCAACGCAGTTCGACGGCTGGGATGCGCTGGTCGCCAGGTCAGCGCCGCTGGCAGGCCATCCGACACGCCAGCCGGACGATCTGGCGATGATTATGTACACCTCGGGCTCCACCGGACAACCCAAGGGGGTCATGCTGAGCTTTCGCGCAGTTTCGGCGGTTGGAGAGGGTGTCTCCCGCAGCGTGGACAAAGAAGTCGGCGGGCTTGGCGACTGGCGCATGTTGTCTTACCTCCCCCTGGCGCATTCCTTCGAGCGCGCGTGTCTGGAGGCTACGGCGTGGGTTGACGGCCGCGGGCATATCTTCTTCGCCGAGTCAGTGGATACCTTTGTGGCCGACCTACAGCGCGCGCGCCCTACCCTTTTTGTATCTGTGCCCCGACTGTGGCTCAAGTTCCAGCAAGGGGTGTTTGCCAAAATGCCTGCCAAAAAACTGGCCTTCCTACTCTCTATTCCGTTTCTGGGCAAACGCGTGGGACACAAGGTGCTGAGCGGGCTCGGGCTCGATCAGGTCCGCATGGCGGCCAGCGGTTCAGCCCCGATACCGGCCGAGTTGATTGCCTGGTACCGCAAACTGGGGCTGAACCTGTTGGAGGGTTATGCCATGACCGAAGACTTCGCGTTCTCCCACGTTTCGACGCAGGCGTGCAACCTGCCAGGCTGGGTTGGTATACCGTACGACGGTGTGCAGGTGCGCATCAGCGAAGAGAAAGAAATACTCATCAAGTCGCCGGGTCAGATGGTGGGTTACTACAAACGGCCCGACCTGGATGCCGAGAGTTTTACCGCAGACGGGTTCTTTCGTACCGGCGACATGGGTGAACGCCGAGCCGATGGGCTGCTCAAGCTCACCGGGAGAATCAAGGAGCTCTTCAAGACTGCCAAAGGCAAATATGTGGCGCCAGCCCCGATAGAAAACCGCATCAACGAACACCCAATGGTCGAGTTGTCCATCGTCTCCGGAGTCGGCTACCCGTCGGCATACGGCATGGTGGTATTGGCAGAATCCCTGCGCCCAAAACTGGCAGACC
>JANOCN010000099.1:0-3538 GCA_031412185.1 Betaproteobacteria bacterium
ATGGCGCACTGCAGCACGCCATAAGCCGATTGTTGAGTCATGAAATTGTGCGTGGGCACAGCCTCATGGCCATGCTGGGCAGCATGAACGCTGAGGAACGTTTGGCTACCTTCCTGTTGAACCTGTCGCAGCGCCTGCTGGCGCGCGGATACTCGGCCAGCGAATTCCACCTGCGCATGTCACGTGCCGAAATAGGCAGCTACCTGGGGCTGAAACTGGAGACCGTCAGCCGTACGTTCTCGGCGTTCCAGCAGCAGCGCCTGCTGGAGGTGGACAAGCGACATATCCGTATCACCGACATCGGTGGGCTACGCCGTGCCTTCGAGCTGCAGGTGCATTGAGCCGCCGGGCCGCTCCCAAGGCTCATGGCACCGCAATGCGCAGCATGCAGGGGTGTTCCGAATAAGCCGCCGGGCCGCTCCCGAGGCTCATAGCACCGCAATGCGCAGCATGCAGGTGTTCGGAATAAGCCGCCGGGCCGCTCCCAAGGCGCATAACACCGCAGCGCTTGGCGCGGTGGTTACCCGATAAGCTTCCTCAGCCAGGTTTTCCGTCGATGCGCGGGCGCGTCAGCACCGGCCAATAACGCAGGGCGTACAGCCCGAAGCCGGTTGACCACAACACTGCCGACCCCAACACGGCGTACAGCGTCAACGCGGGTGCCACCAGCGGCAGCAGCACACGCACCAGCGCCGCCAGGCTGACAGCGATGAAGCAGGCGATGTCCCACCGGTCGGCCCGCAGCGCCCGCCCGGTATGGCCGCGGGCGGTACGCGTCATCATGCCGATGATGAGCCCCCCGGCAGCGCCCACACTCAGCGCATGAACGGCTGCCGACGGGTTGACCCAACCCAGTTCCGACAGGCTGCGCAACGCCAGGTGCACCGGAATCCACAGGTAGGCCAAATGCAGCACCCAGACCAGCGGCACCCGCCCAGTTTTCCACGGCTGCCACAGCGTCCAGCGGGTCAAGTGGGCAGCCGCGCACAGAGCGGTCAGCAGGGTCAGCCAGATGCCATGGAGCTGCAAGATATCCGATCCCATCAGCACCAGCACCAGGCCCAATGCGGCTTTTTCCACCAGCGGGTGGTTGCGCGCCTTCGCACCCGGCACGCCGTTGTTGGTGAACATCGGAATCACGCGCCCCGCCATCACCGCCATGGTGAACAACAACGCATCCAGCGCCATGCTGATACCGATCCAGCCTGGAATCGGCCATACGCCCAGTTGGTCCAGGTGCACGGCCAGAGTGGCCACCGCCATCAACACCAGCAGCGCGACGAAGAAGTAGTTACGGCGGTTTCGCGATGCAAAGAATGGAACCGCCAATGCCAGCGCCGCAGCCAGCGGAAACGCCACATTGGTGATGGCAGCCGCCCAGCCGAAGGGCGTAAGCACCAGCACGCGCGCAGCGACCCATAACAGGGTCAGCGCCGCCAATGGCAACCCGGTAGCTGTTGGCCGATTGGACCAGTTGCGCCCGGCAGTCAACAAGAAACCCACCACTACGGCGAGCGCGAAACCAAACACCATTTCGTGTGCGTGCCACAGTGGCCCTTGAAGATACGGCCGGTCCAACCAGCCTGCGAATTGCAGCGCCCACAGGCCGACCGAAAGCGCGGCGAAAATGCTAGCCAGCAAGAAGAATGGGCGAAAGCCGAGTTGCCATAGCGCAAATCCACGCGCTGCGTCGGCTGGATGCATCGGCTCGGTGATCGTGCTGATCAAGGCCATGGATAACCAGTCAAATGGCCTGCCCCTGCTTGAGCGCAATCGTCAGCAACAGTGATGCATCTTCGATCCCGCGCAGACCGTGTATTTCTGCGCCGGTGACATGGATCAGTTCCCCGGCGGCAAGTTCGCGTACCCCGGCGTCGCAGGTGAATGCGATACGCCCTTCAATACACTGCAAGGTGATTTCGCCCGCCACCGCGTGTGGCGGCATACTGTCACCAGCCAGCAACACGAGGCGAATGACTTCCAGGTCGGTCGACTTGAAGAGTGCGTGTGAGCGCGTGGTCGTCAGTGCGGGGCCAAGGGGTCGCACGTCCATCACGTCGCCAGGTTGTGCGTGGGCAATAGCCATGGTCACTCCTTTGTTGGTGCACTGTACGCGCGAAGGGGAGGGGAATCCGGTCCGGAGCCGGATTCACGCTTTGACGTAGATCAATTCGGCCGCAAATGTTCCTTGAACGACAAGAATCGCAGGTGAAATTGCACTCTCGTTACGGGCGTTGCACCAGCTATGTGCGTTGTCCGACCAGACCTTTTCCGGAAGTCGAAGACGTATCAGGTCAGCAGCGGCGTGAAGCCTGGGTCCGCCTTGTGCATCGTCCTCTGGTAGGCCTCACGTTGGCCGATCCGCTGCAAGTACGCCAGGATATGCGGATACGGTGCCAGGTCGTACGGCAGGAAAACCCGCATCGTGGTCAGCGAAAAGACGCTCATGATGTCGGCCGCTGTGAATGTGTCGCCGGCAAAGTAGCTCGCTATGTTCAATCGCGCCTCGACCATTCCCAGCGCGCGCTCCATGCGGCCTCGGGCCCAGACCAGGGCCGGGTGGTCCGGTGCCGGGTCGAGGCGGCGCATGGCCGAATTGCGGCTCAGGATCGGCTGTAGGCTGGCGTTGGCGTAGTGGAACCAGAAAAGATACTGCGCAAACTCCGGGCTGTCCGGCGCCGGCACCAGGCGCCCGCCGCCGTGCTGGGCCAGGATGTACTGGATGATCGCGCCAGACTCGGCAAGCACCAAGGCGCCATCGGTGATCACCGGCGCGGTTCCCGCCGGATGCAGCTGCAGGTATTGCGGCGGCGCCAGGCGGGTCACCGGGTCGCGCTCATAACGCCTGAGATCGTAGGCAAGGCCCAGTTCCTCGCACAGCCAGACGATGCGTTCGGATTGTGAGATGCCCAGGTGGTGGATGGTCAGCATGGCGTAGATCCCATAGTGGATGGACCTGCAAAGTTTCGCAGATTCGGCCCCTCATCGACTGGCACCGGCAGGTTCGCGTTGACACACCAGCGATGACCCTGAGCCTGCGGATTCGCGAAGCTTCAGCCCTCCGCAGCCTCGCGGCCAGACAGATGCAGCTAGCTCAAATGGAGCGTTCAGCCGAGCGCGGACTCGATGGCGGCGATAAGCGCGGGCGCATCAGGAGCCACATCGGGCGCAAAGCGCGCCAGGACCTGGCCGTCGCGGCCGACCAGGAATTTCTCGAAGTTCCACATCACGTCGGTCGGCTCTTTTGGCAACAGTCCGCGTTTGGCCAGCGCCTGCTGCAGCTGCTCGCTTCCCGAGCCCTGTGCCTTGGGCTGCGCATCGATCAACGCTACGTACAGGGGATGGCGCGGGCTGCTATTGGTGTTGATCTTGGAAAACATCGGGAAGCTCACACCATAGTTCATGCTACAAAAAGATGCGATCTCGCCCTCGCTTCCAGGCTCCTGCGCCCCAAAGTCATTGCAGGGAAATCCCAGCACTTCAAGACCTTTGGGATGCAGGCGCTGGTACAGTTTTTCCAGGCCTTCATACTGCGGGG
>JANOCN010000100.1:0-2314 GCA_031412185.1 Betaproteobacteria bacterium
CCATCGCGCCTTAACTGGGAATTTTAGTGGCAGAGAAAATCAGGCCCGCGACGAGGTCGGCTTTGGGTGGAAACGGACACACCGACTTTTGTGAAGTCAACGCACTCGGTGAAGCTCTGGGCCAGACCGCCTGATCCGGGCTTGTCCAGCCAAAGCACAGTCAAGCCCATCGAGAATCCGCACCATGTACAACGACCCTTTCCTCCAGCCCGCCACCGGCTCCGCCAGCACCATGCCCACCATTGGCCACCTGATCGATGGCAAACTGGTGGGTGGCGGGAGCCGCTCGCAAGACGTGTTCAACCCAGCGACCGGGCGGGCCGAGAAGCGGCTGCTGCTGGCCGACCAGGCCACCATGGAGCTGGCCATAGCCAGTGCCCAGGCGGCCTACCCGGCCTGGCGTGCCACCCCACCGCTCAAACGCGCGCGGGTGATGGGCAAACTCAAGCAACTGCTGGAGGAAAACGCCGACCGCATCTGTGCACTACTGACCGCTGAACACGGGAAAGTGGTGGGCGATGCGATGGGTGAGTTGCAGCGCGGCATCGAAAACGTCGAGTTCGCCGGTTATGCGCCAGAGCTGCTCAAGGGCGAACACAGCAAGAACGTCGGGCCGTCCATCGACTCGTGGAGCGAGTTCCAGCCGCTGGGCGTGGCCGCTGGGATTACACCCTTCAACTTCCCGGTGATGGTGCCGCTGTGGATGTGGCCGATGGCCGTGGTCTGCGGCAACACTTTTATCCTCAAACCCTCGGAGCGTGACCCGTCCAGCGCTTTGCTGGTGGCCCAGTTGGCGCTTGAGGCCGGTTTGCCACCGGGTGTGCTCAACGTGGTGAACGGCGACAAGGAAGCAGTAGACCTATTGCTCGCCGACAAACGTATCGCAGCCGTCAGCTTCGTCGGCTCCACGCCAATAGCCGAGTATGTGTATGCCACCGGTTGCGCCAGCGGCAAACGCGTGCAGGCCCTGGGGGGTGCCAAGAACCATGCGGTGGTGATGCCCGACGCCGACGTGCCCAACGCCGTCAGCGCCATGATGGGCGCGGCCTATGGCTCCTGCGGCGAACGTTGTATGGCGGTGCCGCTGATCGTGGCGGTCGGCGACGCCACCGCCGACGCCATGATCGCGGGCCTCAAGGTCGAGATCGCCAAGATGAAAGTCGGCCCGGGCAACATTGCCAGCAACGACATGGGTCCACTGATCAACAAGCCACACCTGGAGAAAGTCAAAGCTTATGTGAACCAGGGCGTCGCCGAAGGTGCCACGCTGCTGGTGGACGGGCGCAACGTCAAAGTACCGGGCCATGAAGACGGCTACTTTCTGGCACCGTGCCTGTTTGACAACGTCAAGCCGGGCATGACGATCTACCAGGAAGAGATATTCGGCCCGGTGCTCGGTATCGTGCGCGTCAAGACATTGCAGGAAGCGATGGACTTGATCGACCGCCACGAGTATGGCAACGGCACCTGCATCTTCACGCGCGACGGCGAGGCCGCGCGTTACTTCAGCGACAACATTCTGGTCGGCATGGTTGGCGTCAACGTGCCGCTCCCGGTGCCGGTGGCCTACCACTCATTCGGCGGCTGGAAACGCTCGCTGTTTGGCGACCTGCACGCCTACGGGCCGGACGCTGTGCGTTTCTACACCAAACGCAAGACCATTACGCAGCGTTGGCCGTCGGCGGGTGTGCGTGAAGGCGCGGTGTTCAGTTTCCCGTCGAACCGCTGACCTGCTGAGGTGCTGGGCCCTTGCTCCGCTGCTTGGGTAATCAGAGCGGTAAGCGGGCCAGGTCACCCGACACTCAAAAACTCAGTCTCTGTTCACGACTTCACTGAATTCAGCATGCATCCATCCAACCTGCCTGAAGACATTGTGTCGCGCATGATGACGCGCCGCGGCCATTTACATTTGTTTCAGTCACTGGACCCGTCACGCACTGCGCTGGTCGTAATTGACATGCAAAACGCTTTCTTGCAACCGGGCGCGCCCTCGGAGACACCGGTGGCGCGCGAGATCGTGCCGCAGATCAACCGGCTGGCGCAAACGCTGCGGTCACTGGGTGGCGTGGTGGCCTATACCCAAGGCTCATTTCAGCGGCAAGGACCTGACGCCTGGCCGCTTTTTTTTGACCACATGGTCAGTCCCGAGTTTTCAGCCGCCATCCTGGACGCGCTCACACCGGGCCGCCCTGGCCATGCGCTGTGGCCCGAACTGGCCGTCGCGCCGGAAGACGAAATCGTCGCCAAGCGGCGCTTTTCCGCCTTCATCCAGGGTTCGTCCGACCTGCCCAAGCGACTGCGCGCGCGCGGCTTC
>JANOCN010000101.1:0-2817 GCA_031412185.1 Betaproteobacteria bacterium
GAGATATTCGGGAACTCACCGGCCAGACCCAGCCCGTGCCCGAGCAGGCCGTATCCGTGTGGGCGGTAAACATCGGGGCATTTCCAGGCGCGTTCGGCGAACTCGCGAAACGCCATGCCGGGCTGGAGCAGCGCAGCGTTGCTGCTGATCTGCTCTTGCGCCAGTTGGTACAAGTTGCGTTGCTCCGGCGTGGCCGCTGCATCGCCGCACAGGAAGGACCGGGAGAAATCGACGGCGTAGCCTTCGTAACCCTGGGCGTCGGTGTCCAGGCACAGCAGTTCTCCGGTTTGCAAGAACTTTCGATTGCTGGTTTCCTGAAAATACGGGAAGGTATGCGGGCCGCTCTGGAACAGGCGCGTGGTCAGGTACTGGCCGTCCTTCTGCATAAAGTCAAACCAGAACTCGCCCCAAACTTCGGTTTCGGTCTTGCCGGGAAAAATCGCCTGTTCGAGCCGCCTCACGCCCTCTTCTACGCGGCGCATGGCCTCCATCATGTAGGGTATCTCGATCGGCAGCTTGATGGCGCGTGCCGGTATGAAGGCTTCGTCCGAATCGCACAAAGTGAAGCCCTGGCTACGCAGCGCATCGGTCGCCGCATACGGAAAGCGGTCCAGGCCCAGCGTGTCTATGCTGGGGTCGATGGCGCGGATGGTAGACGCGATCTCCTGCGCAAAGCGGCTGCTGGCGTCGGCAAGTTGACCACCCGAACCAAGAAATGACAAGCCGATGGCAGACTGGATGTGTGTCACCGTGGGAAGGGCTTGCGCCAGATGTTCACCGCCCGCGTATTCGTAGAGCACCGTGGGGCCGGACGCAAACACCAGCAGGTAGCGCGACGGAGAACGCAAGCCGAACAGCTGCATGTTGCGCGCGCCCGTGGCGTAGAAAATATGGTTGGCGTCCAGGGTCAGCAGCACTGGCATGTCGGCCTTGTGCATGCATTCACGCAGACGCTGCAGGCGCGCGAGGTACAGCAGGTGGCGCTGTGCGTCCAGCGTGTCCACGGCCAGCGTTGTGCCCTGATTAATCTTCATCGCGTTACTGGGGCAGTTTTTTTAAGAGAGTGCAGGGCTTACAACGCGGGGTAGCCCAACGCCAGCGCATCTTCCCGCATTACGCTACAGGTGCGGTACGAAGCTTCGTCTAGCGGCTCGAAACCGGAGATAAAAAGCGCCTGCCACAGCGCTGCCAGGGCAGGGTCCCCCACCGCCTGCTGGAGCACACTGCGCAGCGCGGCCAGGGTGGCATCACTGGTACTGGCTGCCGTGACCAGGGGCAAACCCGGATAAGGCGCGGTTTCGCACAATACGCGGATGCCCCGGGTCGCCTCGGGCGTATGGGTGCGGAACTCGGCCAAGCTCACGCAGTCGATGGACGCGATGTCGGCCCGGCCAGCCTGCACCGCCAATACCGAATTCAGGTGGCCACCGGTTTCAATGTGCGACCCGAAGAATGCACCGCGATGGGCCAGGGGTGCCACCAGCGCGCGCAGGCTGTTGTAGCCGGACTGCGAGTCGGTACCGTTGTAGGCTACCGGGCGGCCCCGAAAATCGGCCAGTGTCGTGGCGGGCTCGTCGGTGCGCACCACCACCTGGCTGCGGCACATCACACCGTTACATCCGGCAACGTCGTAACGGAACGCTCCCACCACCCGGACCTGGCCGACCAACGCCGTCACCAGTGGGTAACCGCAGGCCTGGGTGAGCAGCAAGTCTGGTGCGCGCCAGTGTGCCAGGTAGTCCTGCGGCCAGGCGGGGACTTCGGGCAGGGCGCCCAAGCCAAGGGCGCGCAGCCTGGGCGCGAGGTGATTCCAGACTGCCTGCACGCCGGTCTTGTTGCCTAAGTACATCGGCAATCCGCCGACCGTGGGCACCGCGTGGCTGTCGGACGCGTTTTGCAGCAACTGCGCCGTCATTGCGTGGCTACAGGTGAGCCCCGCTCGCCATACCGGGTTAACAATGCGACCAGTTCAAGCGGCACCGCGATGCCCTCCTGGTGCTGCGCACGGGCTTGCAGTCGCCGGTCGCCGGGCAACCGCACGGCGGGTGTCTGCTGCATTGCCAGCAGCATGGCTTCGAGGGCGGTTGAAAACTGCGCGCCACCCAACAGTTGCGGATTGAATGCCACCACCAGCTGGCCGCAGTGTGTTGGACCGCCCTCGCACGAGCCGAACGAAGACACCTGGTACGAATAGTTGGATTGGGTAAGACCGGCGCTCAATACGTCCACCATGAGCGCCAGGCCCGAGCCCTTGTAGCCGCCCAGAGGCATCATCGAGCCGGCCAGTCCAGCGGCCGCATCCGTGGTGGGCCGTCCCGCGCCGTCCAGCGCCCAGCCTGGTGGCAGGGGCAGGCCACGCTGGTAAGCGTCGTTCACAGCAACCCAGGCGACCACGCTCGATGACTGGTCCATCACCAGCGGCGAGTGCCCGGCCCGAGGCACTGCAAAAGCCAGCGGATTGGTGCCGAAAAAGGGCGTCGCCCCGCCCCAGGGGGCCATCGACGGCGATGCGTTGGCGGTCATCAGCGCAACCAGCCCGCTCTGCGCCAGTTCTTCGACAAAATAGCCCAGCGAACCGCAGGCGTACGAGTTGCCAATCGACAGCACGGCCACCCCATTGGTCCGCGCCGCAGTGGCCAGCGCTGGCATGCCCAGTGCCAGTGCCGGGTGAGCGAAACCGGTGCCGGCGTCAACCCGGATCGCGGCCGGTGCCAGTTGCTCAAACACCGGCGTGGCGAATCCGTCCACCTTGCCGCAAGCTGCGTGATCGCAGTAGGTTGGCAGGTACGCCAGCCCGACGGTGGTCTGGCCGTCGCG
>JANOCN010000102.1:0-2972 GCA_031412185.1 Betaproteobacteria bacterium
GGCGTCGTGCGGTGACAGGCCGGACTCGATATTGCGCTCGACGTTTTCGACCACCACGATCGCATCGTCCACCACGATGCCGATCGCCAGCACCAGGCCAAACAGCGTCAGCGTATTGATGGAGTAGCCGAGCAGCAGCAGGAAGGCAAAGGTGCCGACAATCGATACCGGCACCGCCAGCAACGGGATCAGCGAGGCGCGCCAGGTCTGCAGGAAAACGATCACCACCAGCACCACCAGCAGCACCGCCTCGAACAGTGTCACCACCACCTTTTCGATGGATGTCTGCACAAACCGGGTCGGGTCGTAGACGATGCTGTAGTCCATGCCTTGCGGAAAACCCGGCTTCAGCTGCTCCATCGTCGCCCGGACATTGTTGGACAAGGCCAGCGCGTTGGACCCCGGTGCCTGGAATACGGCGATGGCTGCGGCCTCCTTGTTGTTGAGCAGGCTGCGCAACGAGTAGGTGTTGGCCGCCAGTTCCACGCGGCCGAGGTCGCGGATGCGGATGAAGCCGCCAGTGGCAGGCTCGGTGCGCACGATGATGTCGGCAAACTCCTGTTCGGTGGACAGACGCCCCTGGGTGTTCACCGACAGCTGGAACTCGGTGCCTTTTGGCGCGGGGGAAGCGCCCACCGTACCGGCCGCAACCTGCGCGTTCTGCTCGCGGATTGCGCCGATCACTTCCGTGGTGGTGAGGTTGCGCGCCGCCAGCTTGGCCGGGTCGAGCCATATCCGCATGGCGTAGTCGCCAGCACCGAACATGATCACCGACCCGGCACCGGGAATACGCAGCAAGGCATCGCGAACGTTGAGCTGGCCGTAGTTGCGCAGGTACAGGGCGTCACGGCTGTTGTCCGGGCTCACCAGGTGCACCACCATGGTCAGGTTCGGGCTCGACTTCTCGGTTGTGACGCCGATCTGGCGCACGATGTCCGGCAAGCGCGGCAGCGCCCGGTTGATGCGGTTCTGCACAGCTGTTTCGGCGACCTCGGGGTTGGTGCCGATCTTGAACGTGACGGTGAGAGACAGGCTGCCGGCGGCGGTGGCCTGCGAGTTGAAGTACAACAGGTTCTCGACGCCGTTTATCTGCTCCTCCAGCGGCGTGGCCACGGTCTCGGAGATGACGCGCGGGTTGGCACCGGGGAACTGTGCGCGCACGACGATCTGCGGTGGCGCTACCTCGGGGTATTCCGAGATCGGCAGGTTGAAGATCGACAGCAGGCCAACCAGAAAAATGAAGATCGACAACACGGCGGCAAAGCGCGGCCGGTCGATGAAGAAGCGTGAGATATCCATGGTTTTGCCGCGCGCTCAGGCGTTCTCGCCTGGCGATGAGAGCTGTGCCCCCTTCTTGTCGTCGGGCTTGCCGGGCGCTGCCTGTGGCGGTGCGGCGGGTGCGGCGATCGGCATGCCCTTGGCATCTATCTTCAACACCTGCGGTGCCACCGGCATGCCGGGAATGACCCGCTGCAGGCCATCCACAATCACGTTTTCTCCGGGTTTGACGGCATCGCCACCGATCACGCGCATACCCTCGAACAGCGCACCGAGCTTGACCTCGCGGAACTGCGGCTGCCCGTCGGCACCGACGACAAAGACAAACTTCTTGGTCTGGTCGGTACCAATGGCGCGTTCCGGCACCATCACCGCGCTGTAGGGCGTGCTGGTGCCCATGCGCAGCTTGACTGCCAGGCCGGGTGTGAACACACCCTTGCCATTGTCGAAGCTGGCGCGCATACGGATCGCACCGGTTTGCGGATTAAGGCGGTTATCGACAAAATCGAGCCGACCCTCGTGGGGGTAGCCGGCCTCGTTGGCCAGGCCCATGCGCACCACGGGTGCCTTTTCGTTGCCGGCCTTGATGCGCAGGTAGGTCTGCTCGCTGCCGTCGAAGTAGGCATAGACTTTGCCGGTGCCCGCAATCGTGGTCAGGACCACCTGATCGCTGACCAGGTTGCCCACCGTGACGTTGGTGCGCGAGACACGCCCGGAGATCGGTGCACGCACGCTGGCGTAATCGAGACTCAGGCGCGCCACCCGCAGCGCGGCTTCGGCAGTTTTTATGTCGGCCTGCGAGGTGCGCGACCCGGAGCCCAGTTGGTCGAACTCCTGGCGTGACACCGCCCTGGCCTCGAGCAGCTTCTGGGCCCGGGCCAGCTCGGTTTGTGCCAGCTCGGCGCGCGCTGACACTGCCGCCAATTGCGACTCGGCGCGCGCCACCTCGGCAGCGAATGGTCGGGCATCAATGCTGAACAGCAGTTGCCCCTTTTTCACCACAGCACCGTCAGCAAAATGCACCTGGTCGATGGTGCCCGCCAGGCGCGGCCGCAACTCGACAAACTCACTGGCTTCCAGCCGTCCGCTGAACTCTTCGCTGTCGGAGACCGTACGCTGCACCGCAGGGGCCACGCTGACGGGTGCCGCCTGGGGTGGGCCGCCCTGCGCGTCCACCGGTTTGCTGCAGCCCGTGAGCAGGGTGCCCAGGGTGATGGCCAGACCCATGGCGGCAGCGCACAATGGGGGCGTAGTGCGGAGGTGAGAAACAAGCTTTGTGAGCATGAAAACCTTCATCTGGAAGTTGTACGGAGCTCGGGGCCTTCGAGCGTGGACAGGCATCGAAATGACTGTACCTTCCTATGGTGTCAACTTTGTGGCGGGGCGGATGCTAACACCCGATCAACGGCAATACGCTGTCAACGGGTATTGCCGCAAGTGCCCCACTGCCAGGCGCACCATCCCTGTGCGAACGCAGAAAATCGGAACGGCTACGCACCAACATCCCTTGCCGCAGGCACCAGTTCAGCGCGCCAGGTCCCGGGTCACCTGCACGTGGCGAAGGTGTTTGGCAAACGCGTGGCGTGCGCGCAGGCGGGGGTCGGTCACGACTTCGCCGATGGTCTCGCCCAGCACCATTACCACCCCGAGCAAGGGCAGCACCAGCATCAGACCCGCCACGCCTGCCACCGCAC
>JANOCN010000103.1:0-4431 GCA_031412185.1 Betaproteobacteria bacterium
AAACGCACCCGTTTGAACACATCCTCGATCCGCGCCACCGGCCTTTTCAGCTCGGCCAGAAGGAACTGCGTGTACAGGCCGTTGCCGGTCTTGGCGTCACCGTCCTCGGCCACGTTGCCGGGCGCGGTGGCATACGCCAGAAAGGTACCCGGAGGCGCATCGAGGGGTGCCAGGCCCTTGCCCGATGCGGTGCCCCCAAACGGGTTGTCGCGGCAGGCGTCAAGGACCAGAATGTTCATCCGGTTGCCAGCTCGCCTGAAGGCGTCGATCACCGCGTTGACATCGAGCGCCTGCTCCGCAATATCTGACGTTTTGCTGATCGCGGCGTTAACCGGCACCATGTAGTTGCGCCAGTCCAACTGCAGGCCGTGGCCCGCGTAGTACAACATACCAACGCCCTGTTTGCCCTGAAGGGCTTCACGTATTTTGGCAACTGCATCCAGCATCTGCTCCTTGCGGGCGTCACGAATTTCCAGCACCGTAAACCCAAGCCCGCGCAAGGTGTCACCCATTGCACGCGCATCGTTGGCCGGATTCAATAGCGGTGCGTCTGGGTAGGCCGAGTTGCCGATCACCAACGCGATACGAATGTCAAGCGGTGCCTGGGCCTGCGCGGAAAAAAACAGACCTGCGATGGCGAGCGCGGCCGTGGTTCCAAGCTTAAGAGAAAGCGGCTGCATGTACACGCGGGGACTTGTTGCTGGACGACGCGTCAACTCTCCAGCGACGCGCTCCAACGGTCACCCCAGGCGTTCTCGACTGCGCGCCGATCGTGTTTGTTGGGCCTTCCCTCCTGCAGGCTCAGCGCTGGCTCGGTACCCATGCGCCGCTGCTCTGCTGCCTGGGACCGCAGCAGAAGGCTCTCAGGGGTTTCTTCATACAGTTTCTGGGCTACCGGAGCGGCGCCACGCTTGTCGCTCAGGGCCTTGACCACCAGTGCACGCACGCCGCCTTGCTGGCGTATGGTTACGGTGTCGTCCAGCCGCACCTCGCGCGCGGGTTTGGCCTCCAGGCCGTTGACGCGTACCCGCCCTTTGTGAATGTCGTCGGTGGCCATCGTGCGGGTCTTGTAGAACCGGGCGGCCCAGAGCCATTTGTCGAGTCGAACTTTGTCCATTAGGTCTTGTGGAGTGTTGGCAGTACATTTTGACCTAAAGGCAGTCGGACTGTGGCGTCCAGCCCCACCACCTCACTCCCCGACAGCCGGTTCTCCAGCGAAATGGAGCCATCCAGAGCCAGCGCAATTTCGCGGCAGATCATGAGGCCCAGGCCGGAGCCACTGTGGTTGCCGCTGGCCGAGAACGGCTGGAACAAGCGGCCGCGCAATTCATCACTGATGCCCGGCCCGCCGTCGGCCACCGTCAACACTGCATGTGCGTCTTCTGTCACCAGGCGTACCGACAGGCGGGAGCATTCCGGCCCGTGCCGGATGGCGTTGTGCAGCAGGTTGCGCGACAGTTCCCGAAGCATCCATTCGTGGCCGCGCACAGAGGCGGGCACCGTCTCGATGTCAAACTCCAGATTCTTCTCGGCCACCAGCGGTGCCAGGTCCAGGGCAACGGCGCGCACGATAGCGTCGAGGTCCAGCAGTTGCGCATCCGACTGCTGGCGCAATTGCTCCACCTTGGCCAGTGCCAGCATCTGGTTGGCCAACTCGGTGGCGTGGGTGACGGTGCCGTTGATCTCCTGCAGTGCCTGCAGCGGTGCAACGTCGCCGCGCAGTGCCGACTGCACCTGCACCTTGAGCACCGCCAGTGGCGTACGCAATTGGTGCGACGCATCGCGTACAAATCGCTTCTGGTGGTCAAGCAGCAAGCGCAGCCGCGCCATCACCTGATTGGTCGCCTCCACTACCGGGCGCAGTTCGCGCGGAATATCCGGCGCGTCGATGGCAGTCAGGTCGTCTTCGGCGCGCTGGTGCAGGTTGGCACTGAGCGCACGCACCGGGCGTGTGGCGCGTTGCACCACCACCACCACTACCAGCACAATCACGCTGGCCAGCAGCGCAAAACGCCACAGGGTGTCGGTGAGGATCTGGCGCGCCAGCGTGCGCCTCAGTTCCAGCGTTTCGGCGACCTGAATGGTGGCTACCCCGCGCCCGCCAACACTGGCAACCGGCTGCAACAGCACGGCCACGCGTACCGGGTCGCCGCGCCACACGTCGTCGTAAAAATCCACCAGGGCCGCGTAGGGCCCCTGGTCGGGGATGCGGCCGCGCCAGGCCGGCAGGTCGCTGGCACCGTCAACCATCTCGCCGCGCGCATTGGAGATGCGGTAGGCCATGCGGCTGCGATTGTCGGCTTCGAACGCCTCCAGTGCCGAATAGGGCACGCTGGCGCGAAAGTTTGCCGCTGCGCCTTCGCCTTCGACTTCGAGCAGTTCACCGATCGATTTGGCCGACGCGAGCAGGGTCCGGTCATAAGCCGTATTGACTGTGGACAGGGCCCGCTGGTACAGCGTGACCGTGTCTACCAGCATGAACACGGCAATCGGAATCAGGATGCCCAGCAGCAGGTAGCGGCGCAACGACAGGCCCCGACGCACCGCGCCCACCTCAGGCTCCGGCTTTCAGCAAATAACCCAGGCCGCGCAGCGTTACCAGTGTGGCGCCAGTATCGGCGAGTTTTTTGCGCAGGCGGTACACCACCACCTCTATCGCTTCGTAGTGCACATTGGTCTCGCCGGGAAACACCACTTCGAACAGACGCTCCTTGCTGACCGCACGGCCCGGGACTTCCATCAGGGCATGCACCAGGCGCAGTTCACGCGGCGTGAGGTCGAGTACGTTCAGTCCGTGGTAGACCGCGCCACTGCGTGCGTCCAGGCGCAGTTGTCCCCATTGGCGACCACCGGCCTGTGTGTCGTCTGCCAGGCTATGCGCGCGCCGGTGCAGCGCACGTATACGGGCCTCCAGCTCATCCAGGTCAAACGGTTTTGCCAGGTAATCGTCGGCACCGGTATTCAGGCCGATGATGCGGTCTCCCACGGTACCGCGCGCTGTGAGAATCAACACCGGTGCGACCAGGCCGCTTTTGCGCGCCAGGGCCAGCACTTCCAGCCCGTCGAGCCCCGGCAGGCTCAGGTCCAGCAGAACGACATCGGGCCGAACCTGCTTCCAGCGCTCCAGCGCAAGCCGCCCGTCGATGCACGGCTCAACCCGGAAGCCCTTGCGTTGCAGGGTGCGCTGCAAGCTGGTCTGCAGGGCGGGGTCGTCCTCGATCAACAACAACTGCATCGGTGATTACCCTAATGGTTTTGGACAGCCGACTGACAGGCTTGTCGTGCATCATAGGAGCGTTTTTCAACAAGCGGAGACTCTCATGCGTCGTGACACCTTTCTCAAATCGATGGCTGCATTCGCAGCGGTTGGCGGCTTGCCATTGAGCGCCCGTGCGGCAGCCAATATCAAGATGATGATTCCGGCCAACCCAGGTGGTGGCTGGGACTCGACCGGCCGCGCCCTGGGCAAAGCCATGCTCGACGCCAAGGCGGTCGATACGGTGCAGTACGACAACAAGGGCGGCGCTGCGGGTGTCATTGGGCTGGCGCAATTCGTCAACGCCAGCAGAGGCGACGGCAACGCCATGATGGTCATGGGCGCGGTGATGCTCGGGGGCATCATCACCAGCAAACCCGCCGTCGGCCTGGACAAGGTGACGCCGATTGCCCGGCTGACGAGTGAGTACAACGTGTTCGTGGTGCCGGCCGATTCACCGCTGAAAACCATGAAAGACGTGGTTGAGCAGATGAAGAAAGACCCAGGCAGCGTGAAATGGGGCGGTGGCTCCAAGGGTTCCACAGAGCATATTTCAGCATCGATGCTGGCCGGCAAAGTCGGCGTGGACCCGAAAAAGGTCAACTACGTGGCGTTCCGTGGCGGTGGCGAGGCGACTGCGGCGATTCTCGGGGGCAACGTCACCGTAGGCGGCAGCGGCTACAGCGAGTTTGCCGAATACATCAAAGCCGGCAAGATGCGCGCCATTGGCGTTACATCCGAGAAGCGCCTGCCTGGTATCAACGTCCCGACCATGAAGGAGTCGGGCTACGACGTGGTGCTGGGTAACTGGCGCGGCGTGTACGGTGCGCCTGGCATCACCGCCGAGCAGCGCGCGGCACTGACCGACATCATCGTCAAGGCCACCAAATCGGCGGCGTGGACCGAAGCGCTGGAAAAGAATGGCTGGACACCGGCACTGATGACCGGAAAACCATTTGACGATTTTGTAGACAACGAGTTTGCCGGCCTGCGCGGTACCATGCACCTGGCCGGAATGCTCTAGGATGAAAGACGCCCCCCGTCTGTCCGGTCTCACTGCGTGTAGACCGGCCGAACCCCCCACTGGGGGGCGGGCCGGCCGCTTCGGAGCGGCCGTGCGCGGCGGCCGCTCGATCTTGTCTGCGTCGCGGGTCGCGCGCAGCGCGGTGGAAAAC
>JANOCN010000104.1:0-2473 GCA_031412185.1 Betaproteobacteria bacterium
GCACCGTGGCCCCGCTCTGGTTGGTCAAAGCGGGGGCAGCACCACCGTTGTAGACCAGTGAAGTAGTCTCGCTGGCCACGAACAGACCCTGGTTGACCAGTGTGGCACCGCTCTGGAAGTACCACGGGTTGGTGGTGCCCCAGTCGATGGTGCCGTTGTTGGTCAACACGGTGGCCGATCCATCCAGAAACTTGAAGCCCCCTGAGCGCGCGTTAAGCGTGGCACCGCTTGCGATCTCCCAGGTGCCGGACAGAGAGCCACCCGTCAAGGTGGCGCTACCCTGCAGTTTTGCGGCTGCACCGGTAGAGGTACCCGTGTCCAGCGAAAGGTTGGACGAGGTAAATGCCCCATTGAACGCCGCGGTGTTGGTGACCCGGTTGCTGCCAGCGCCAGTAAACTGCGTGCCGGCGTTAAACACTGTTGCGCTGCCGCTGTAGACAATGCTGCCCCCAGCCTCGGCATCCAGCGCGCCACCGTTGTTGGTGAACGCTGTGCCTCCTATGGTCAACGTCTTGCCCGTCGCAGCGCGCACTGTGGCCCCGCTCTGGTTGGTAAAAGCGGGTGCAGCACCACCGTTGTAGACCACCGAAGTGGTCTCGCTGGCCACGAACAGACCCTGGTTGACCAGTGCGGCACCGCTCTGGAAGTACCAGGGGTTGGTGGTGCCCCAGTCGATGGTGCCGTTGTTGGTCAACACGGTGGCCGATCCATCCAGGAATTTGAAGCCCCCGGAGCGCGCGTCAAGCGTGGCACCGCTCGCGATCTCCCAAGCACCTGAAACTGTCCCGCCCGTGAGGGTCACGTTGCCCTGCAGTTTCGCGGATGTTCCGGTAAAGGCGCCCGCGCCCAGAGACAGGTTGGACGAGGTAAACACGCCGTTGAAATTTGCGTTTCCGTTGATCATGGTGCTGCCTGCGCCGATAAACTGGCTGCCTGCCTGAAAAGTTGCGTTTCCGCCGCCAAAGAGAATCGTGCCAATCTGGGCATCAATGACTCCGCTGTTGACGAACGCAATGCCCCCAATGGTCGTATTGCCGCTCCCAGCGCTTTTGCGAAAGGTACCTGAGTTGCTGAACGCCGATAAGGCACCACCATTGTTTACCAGATTGCTGTCCGTGCGTGCCTCCCAAACCGACTGGTTGTTGACCAACGCGCCGCTTTGCAGATACAGGTGGTCGGCATTCCAGTTCACCAGACCAGAGGCATTGGTGAGTGTGATGCCGCTGAAGAACTTGAACGCGCCCGTGTTGATCTGGAGCACGTCATTTGAAGTCAAGGGCTCGGGAGCAGTGGTACCCGGGGCATAGAAACCCGCAGAAAATACGTAATCGAGCGCGGTGGCGGGCTGCGCGAGAGTGAACAGGAATGCGCCATACGCGGCACTGCGAAACGTGAGGAATTGGTGTTTCATACAAAGTCTCCCGGCCCAGCCATTATTGATCTTTCCATAGGTGCTGACAAACCAAATTCCGTTCACACCCATCCCGTCGACGCGCTCGGATGTTGTGCTGTTCTTCGCTGGAGCGGGCCCAGGGGTGCTGCGAGCTGCGAATATACGGTTGCCTGGACGGGATCAGGCCGGCGTGGCACAGGGCTTCTTCTACACGCCAGCGTTTGTACGGGATCAGGCCGACGTTGGCGGCGACAGGCCGCCACGGGTGACATGAGCGAAGCCACCCCGGCGTCCTCGGCTTGTACAAGCGTATGCGTGCAATGGCAAACACAACCGCACCTGCATCTTCATCTCACTAAATCACCGGATCGGCATGGCTGGCTGCAAAATGCAGGCCAACGGCTGGAAGTTCAAAGACGTCAGGCTGATCGGTACCGTCATACACTATTACCGAGGGCGATACGGCTTGCCACAGCGGGCCCGGCGCGCGGCCGTTCCGTGCACAACAAGGCGTGCGAAGCACGCCGCAGAGGAGACCAGAATGGCTACAGCGATTCATCCGAGCGTGGACAAAGGCGTCAGCAAAGGCGCTGCGGGATTTGCCGGAGGCACTCTGCAGTGCCAGTGCGACAAGGACAAGGTCGAAGTGAAGATCGGCGCGCAAGTGGCGTTCAACCACGCCTGCGGCTGCACCAAATGCTGGAAGCCCAAGGGCGCTATTTTTTCCGTGGTGGGTGTGGTACCGCGCGACAAGCTGTCGGTTACCGGACACGCAGAAAAACTCAAGGTGGTGGACGACAAGGCGGCAATCCAGCGCCATGCATGCACGGCCTGCGGCACGCATATGTTTGGCCGCATCGAGAACAAGGACCATCCCTTGTTCGGCTTCGACTTCTTCCACCCCGAGCTGTCGCCGCAGCAAGGTTGGGAGGGACCTGGCTTTGCGGCTTTTGTGTCTTCGGTAATTGAGAGCGGCACGCCGCCAGCGAAGATGGCAGACATCCGCCAGACGCTACGCGACAAAGGCTTGGATCCCTACGATTGCCTGAGCCCGCCGCTCATGGACTTGATCGCGACCCA
>JANOCN010000105.1:0-6457 GCA_031412185.1 Betaproteobacteria bacterium
GCTGGACAGGGCATCCGGTATGCGCGGTGCCACCCTGCGCGGCCCGGTGGTCGGCGGGCCACGCTCGACCTTCTACGCCAAAGACCACCAGGGGCCCACGGTTACGGTTGGTGCCATGTTGCTGCCGGGTGCCGCGCACGCGTTGTTTGGCGTCAGCGCCGAAGAGTTGTCTGAGCGGCATACGCTGCTGGCAGACCTGTGGGGTGCCGTCGCAGGCCTTATCCAGGAACAGTTGCAATGTGCGCCGACGTCACAGGAGCGGCTGGCGCTGCTGGCTCACATCCTCGCAGTTCGCCTGGAGAATCCAAGGCCACTGCACCCTGCTGTGGGCCAGGCGTTGGCAGCCTTGCGCGGTACGCCCCGTATTGCGCAGATCGTGCGGAGCAGCCAATACAGCCACCGTGGATTTGTGGCTCTTTTCCGGCAGGCCACCGGACTCGGTCCCAAACGTTATGCAGGCTTATTGCGGTTCCAGCGTTTGCTGCGTGCAATGCGGTCAAACCCAGAAGCCTCAATGGCGACTTTGGCGCTGGATGGCGGCTTCAGCGACCAGTCCCACATGCAGCGCGAGTTCCGCCGGTTTGCCGGGCTGACACCCCAGAGCTACCGCGACCTGGCACCCGACGCATCACACCACGTTGTGATATCGCCTGAGAAGTCAGATTTGTTCAATACGGGCCGCGCAGAAAAAACTACAGTGGGTGGTCTCTACTTCAAACTGCCAAACAGGATAGCCACATGATTCACGAAATGTATGCATACCTTCGCGTGACGGACAGCGCCCGCGCCGTCAGCTTCTACCAGGCGGCCTTCGGCGCTACCGAGAAGTTCCGTCTCACCGAACCGGGCGGCCGGATCGGGCACGCAGAGCTGGACTTCAATGGCACCACATTGATGATCAGTGACGAGTTTCCCGAGTTCGGCATGAAAGGGCCACAACGTGGTGATGGCGCGCCGGTGAGCATCCACCTGCACGTTGACAACGCGGATGCAGTGCTTGAGCAAGCGCTCGCGGCCGGTGCTACGTTGGAGATGGCTGCGCAAGACCAGTTCTACGGTGAACGCACTGGTGTCGTGCGGGACCCGTTCGGCCACCGCTGGATGATAGGCCACCAGATCGAGGACATCGACCCGCAGGAAATGCAGCGCCGTTACACGGCGATGATGCAAGGTGGCTCGTGATTCTTCTATAGAAGAATAGAACGAAAATTTCGTTCATTCTGCGCTTGCCCGCAGGCGTGCCACGGGCTGCGGCAGCCGCCTGGCAGCCTTCGCCTTATCGACACGACGCACGGTCTTGTTGCTTGCCGATAGGTCGCTATTGCACACCGTCCGGCCAAGCCAAATCTCCGACGCGCCGACAAGACTCGAAAAGCGGCTTGCTGAACAAGTAACCCTGCATCAGCCGGATCCCCATGCCGCGCAGACAGCGGCATTCGTCGGCAGTCTCCACGCCTTCGGCGATGACCTGGATGGCAAGTTCTTCGCAGATTCGGCTGACGCCGCGCACAATCGCCTGTCGCGCCTTGCTCTTGTCAACATCGCGCACCAGCGCCATGTCCAGCTTCACGATATCGGGCTGAAAATCAGCCAACAGGTTCAACCCGGCAAACCCAGCACCGAAGTCATCGATCGCGGTGAGGAAACCAATGCGCTTGTACTCTCGCAAGACTTCAGCCAACCATTTGCCATCGTCGACGCGTTCACCCTCTACCGTCTCAAAAATAATGCGCTCTATGGGGAAGCCATGGTGACGCGCCGCCTCCAGCGTGGTGCGGATGCACACCTCCGGGCGGTAAATTGCATTCGGCATGAAATTGATCGAAAGCTTGGTCTGCATGTCCAGCGCTGATGCGGTCTTGATCGCTTTAACCCTGCAAGCCTGGTCGAATCGGTACCGGTTGTCTTCGTTTACCTGGGATAACACGCTGTGCGCTGACTCGCCCGAGGGCCCACGCACCAGCGCTTCGTGCGCGAAAACCAGCCTGGACTCAAGATCAACGATGGGCTGGTACGCATAGCTGAACTGGAAGCCCAGTTTCTCATCGTTACCGCAGTCGTCGCAGGTAATCTCGCCGTCAAACGGCGCAAAAGCAGATGCCCTGATGGGAATGGTTGAAGTCATGAAGTCCTCGGGTGGGTGCCAGTAGGCCAAGTCCGCCAGACGCAACTTTGGATATCGCGGCCAGGAGCCAGGATGCCGAATTATGGCAGGCGAACGGACCCGGGCTGCCACAGTCGGGCCTTGGTCCTCGGATGCGTCTGCCAACTGATTCCCGCTAAATGTTCTATTGACAGGACAATTCCCAGTAGGCATGATTCACCAAGCCGCCATTGGCAGCGCAGCACATAGCCGCTGGGCGCGCCAGTATCTGCCGCTACTCCAGAAAGACCCATGTTCACATTCGACGCGACCGTAGTCACCGCAGCCAAAACGTTCCGCAAATCCTTCCCGGTAGCCCGCATGTACAACCTGGGGTCGGCCACCCGTGACGCGTCGGTTGCCGTGCACCACCAGCAGGAAGTAGCGCGTGAAGGCGTGCAGATCGCTTTGCACGTACCAGCACCACGCATCTACCCGATCGACACCTACGCACTGACCACCGAAGACGCCATCGGGGTGCAGGGTCCGCGAAGTTCGGGCGAGGTTGAGATCGTGCTGGTCCAGTCTGATCGCCTGTACGTGGGCGTCGGTAGCGACCACACCGAGCGCGATCTCGAGCGCGCCAGCATTCCCTGGGCCAAACAGGCCAGCCCGAATATTCTTGCGCCCACGCTCTGGGATTTCGAGGAGATAGCCGACCACTGGGACCAATGCGTGATGCGCAGCGCCGTTGATGGCCGCCGCTACCAGGATGTGGGTGTCAACGCGTTTCTCTCGCCGCACGACATCCTTCGTATCCTCAAGCAACGCGTCACCGGTTTGCCAGCCCGCGACTTCGTGGTGTTCTGCAGCACCATCGTGGCGCTGAACAAGGAGTTCGGCTTCGGCGACGTCTGGCAGTTCGAGATGGAAGACCCGGTCTTGCAGCGCAGCATCAGCCATACGTACCGGGTTGAACAACTGTTCAACGAAATCGCCGAGCCGTACCGGGTACCCTTGGTAACCGGCAAGCTCTAAGGAACCACTGATGGAACCATTCCCGCCCCTGTCTGCGTCCGCTGACGCAACAACCACCAGGAAAATATCGATGACACGCCTGCTCACCCTCTACCGCCTGACGGTACGCTCGATCCTGTCGCTTTCGCTTGGTCTGGTGCTGCTGCCCGCATCCGCCGCCACACTGGTCATCGCAGCCACCAAGACCCCGGGCGGTTTTGACGGGGATGCCCTCAAGCCCAACACCCAGAATGTTGTGGTGCAGGTCTATGAGGGCTTGACCAAATACGGCTACAAGAAGAACGAGAAAACCGGGCGCATGGAGGTTGATCCTTCCAGAGTGCTGCCGCATCTGGCCAAGAAATGGTCGGTGTCGGCTGACGGCAAGGTCTACACGGTCGAGCTGCGCCAGGGCGTCAAGAGCCCGTTCGGCAATGAATTGACGGCGGTGGACGTGGTGTGGGGATGGGAAAAATCACTCGCACAGAAGCGTACTGGCGCCTTCATCGCCCGCTCGGCTGGCGTGCTCAAGGTGGAGGTGCTGGACCAATACACGGTTGAATTCACGCTGGAAGCTCCGAGCAGCATTTTCTTGACGGCGCTCACGGTTTACACCCCCAGCCTCTACGACTCGACCGAGGTGAAAAAACACGCCACTGCGGACGACCCGTGGGCACTCAAATGGATCGACCAGAATACCGCTGGTTTCGGTGCCTACCATCTGCAAAGCCTGAAGTCAGGCGAAGAAGCAGTGTTTGTCGCCAACCCGAACTATTTTGGCGGCAAACCGTTTTACGACCGCGTGGTCTACAAGGAAGTACCCAACGCCGGTACACGTTTTACGCTGATGCGCACCGGGCAGGTGCAGTGGACCGAAGAACTGACCTTGAAACAGATATCCGAGCTCAAGAAGGACAAACGCGTCAAAGTAGAGTCGGACCAGGGCAGCGGCCATGCCAGCGTGCGCATGAACCCGGCGCTCAAGCCGTTCGACAACCCCCTGCTGCGCCAGGCAATCCTTTATGCCACCGACTACAAGGCGCTTAACGTAGCGGTGTTCGAGAATCTGGGCAGTCAGGCCAAGTCCATCGTTCCGCCGATCATTCCGGGTGCTGACACCTCGGCCTGGAAGTTCGACACCAACCAGGACAAGGCGCGCCAGCTGCTAAAGCAGGCCGGCTATGCCGACGGCATCGACATCACATTGGAGTACGCGGCGATCTTCTGGTTCGAGGAGCAACTGGCGATCCAGATGAAGGACCAGCTCGGCAAGGTGGGCATTCGCGTCAAGCTGCAAAAAATTACCGACGCCGACATGCGTTCGCGTACCGCACCCAACAAACGTGACCTGCCCTTTTTTACCTTCCTGGACAATCCGATCGTGTTGGACCCGGTGTACGCGCTGTACCTGAACGCGCACACCCAGGGCGTGTCGAACCGGAACAACTACGCCAGTCCGGAGTTCGACAAAGTGGTAGACGCCGCACGGGTGGCACAGGACCCAAAGAAACGCCTGGACCTGGTGCGCAAGGCGCAGCAGATGCACACCTCGGACGCAACCTGGGTGATGACGATGTATCCGGGCGCACACGAAGCTATGGCCACCTGCATGTCAGGGTATGTGTGGCAACCGGATTACCACGAACGCTGGAGAGAGCTGAGCTGCAAATAGAGCTGCCACTGCGCCGACCGCAGGATGTTCGTCCAGTTATGCCGGTTCTTGTTGCGTCGCCTGGCGGTGTCCATACCGCTGGTGGTGGCCGTGGTATTTGTCACGTTCATGCTGGTGCGTATCGGTGGCAACGACCCGGTGGCCCTGCTGGCCGGGCCAACGGCATCGGCGGCAGAACATGCAGCGATCCGCAGCGGCCTTGGGCTGGACCAGAACGTGGTCTCGCAGTTTGGCATCTACATCAGCAAAGCGGTACGGGGTGATCTGGGCCAGTCGTGGCTGTCAAGCAAACAGGTGATCGACGAGATCGGCAACCGGGCCCTGGTATCGCTGGAGCTGTTGCTGTGGGGCGTTGGCATCGGTGCGCTGGTCGGTATTCCGCTCGGCGCCCGTGCAGCCGCCCGTCCGGGCAGTTTCTATGACCAGATGGTGCGTGCGGTAGCCCTGGTAGGGTTCTCGATTCCCACCTATTGGCTGGGTCTGATCGCCATACTGGCGTTTTTCTATGCGCTGGATCTGGCACCCGCGCCCATGGGCCGACTCAGCGCGATGTTGGAGGCGCCGGCGCGCATCACCGGCAGCTACCTGGTCGACGCATTGTTGCGCGGCCAGTGGGAAGTGGCACGCTCGGCACTGGCGCACCTGGTGTTGCCGGTGCTCACCGTTGCCGTGGTGGCGTGCGCACCGATCATGAAACACAGCCGGGCGATTGCATCCGAGATCGTCGACAGCGATTTCATCCGTTTTGCACGCGCCAGCGGCCTGGGCGAGCGCCGCATCCGGCGCATGGTGTTGCGCAACAGCCTGGTGCCGGTGCTGACGTTTGTGGGCACTGAAATCGTCGGTTTGCTGGGCACTTCTTCGCTGATTGAGCTCATATTCTCCTGGGGTGGTATCGGGCAGTGGGGCTTGCAGTCGATCCTGAACGGCGACTTCGCCGCGATCCAGGGATATGTGTTGTTTGCGGCACTGTTGTCGGTGGTTGTGTTCATCCTGATCGACGCAGCCAACTACCTGCTCGAGCCGCGCGGGCGGGAGCGCATCTGATGGGTATGCGGGTGGCGCGGCTGGTAAACGTTTTCAGGGGTTTCCCCAGCATCGCCATCGGTTTGGCGATTGTGCTGGTGTATGCGCTGCTCGCCCTGTTCGCTCCGTGGATCGCGCCGATGGACCCGATCGCGGTGCACGCGGATGCGGTGCTGGCACCGCCGTCGGCGCGTTTTCTCCTTGGCACGGACGGCAATGGCATGGACTTGTTGTCACGTATCGTTTATGGATCGCGCTACGCTTTTGGCATTGCCGTACCCGCCGTGTTGCTGTCGGTAGTGATCGGACTTCCGGTCGGGCTGTGGGCCGGTTATCGGGGTGGGTGGGTAGACGAAGTCCTGCTGCGCAGCATGGACCTGCTGCGGGTGTTCCCGTCCATCATCCTGGCCCTGACCATTGTTGCGGCCACCGGGCAATCGATCATCAACGTCGTTCTGGTGATCGGGTTGCTGGACGCGCCGATCTTCGCGCGCGTCATACGCGCAGAAATTCTGGCGCTGCGCGGCGGCCTGCTGATCGAGTCGGCGCGGGCGATCGGCAACGGCACCGGTCGCCTGTTGTTCGTCCATGTATTGCCGAACAGTATCTCCGGGGCGTTGACGCAGGTGTCAGTGCGTATGGCGTGGGCCATCCGGGTC
>JANOCN010000106.1:0-4353 GCA_031412185.1 Betaproteobacteria bacterium
AGAAAGCCGTGGTGGTTGACGTCTGCGAAACCGAAGAGTTCGCCGCCGGCCATGTGGGAGGTGCAAAAAATATTCCCCTGAACCAGCTTGAGGAAAAACTGGCGTCGACGGTGAAGAACAAGGGCGTCCCGCTGATCCTGGTATGCCAGACTGGCGCGCGCTCCGGTCGCGCACTGGCGATTGCGAAGAAGCTTGGCTACGAGAAAGCGCAATCGCTTGGCGGCGGGCTGGGTGCCTGGAAGACCGCCAGCTTGCCACTTGAAAAGGCCTGATACACCATGCAGACCGTCAAGATGTACACGACCGCCTCTTGTCCCTATTGCACCCGTGCCAAACAGGTTTTGCAGGCGAAGGGGGTGCAGAACATTGAGGAGATTCGCGTCGACCTGGATAGCAGCGAGCGCCTGCGGATGATGCAGATCACCGGGCGGCGGACCGTGCCACAGATCTTTATCGGGCAGACCCATGTGGGTGGCTGCGACGACCTGCTTGCGCTGGACGAACGTGGCGCACTGCTGCCTTTGCTGGGTAGTGCCTGAAGCGCCGCACCTGGCCCTGACCTGAAATCACCTCTGAGATAATCCTGCTCCAGCCGCCGACCGGGCTGCTGCACGGTGCCAGCACCCGGCCCGGTTTGCCGACTTTATCCAACCTGAAAGTGTTTCCATGGCCGAAGAGAACAACCCCATTTTCCAGATCCAGCGTGTCTACCTCAAGGAGTCCTCGCTGGAACAACCCAATTCACCCGGCATTTTGCTGGAGAAAGAGCAGCCATCGGTCGATATCCAGTTGGGTGTTGAAGCGAATGCAGTCGCCGATGGCGTTTTCGAGGTTTGCGTCACCGCCACGGTGCAAACCAAAATCGCCGACCGAACGGTGTTTCTGGTCGAGGTGAAGCAGGCCGGCATCTTTGAGATACGCAATATCGGTGACGAACAGATGAGCCAGATCATGGGTATTGCGTGCCCGCAGATCGTGTATCCGTATTTGCGCGCCAATGTGGCAGACCTGATCCAGCGCAGCGGTTTTCCACCAGTGCACCTGTCGGAGATCAACTTCCAGGCCATGTACGAACAGCAACGCGCCAAGGCGGCGGCAGAAGCCCCCCGCATCGTCACCCAGTAGCCGCTGCACCCGGCTGACCAAGCGGCGCTGCCGTATGCGGCCATGAGAATCGCTGTCCTCGGTGCGGGTGCCTGGGGAACCGCCTTGGCCATCAGTGCCTGCCGCAACCTGGGCAACCATGTCACATTGTGGGCGCGCGATGCTGGCCAGGCGCAGGCGCTGCATGCGCAACGGGTCAACCAGCGCTATCTGCCGGGCCAGGTGCTCGCGGCCGGAATACGCGTGAGGCCTTGGCCGACTGAGCTCAGCAGTCAAGCGCAAGTGTCGGTCGGCAAAGTGCTAGCCGAGTCCCGACCGGAGCTGGTAGTGGTCGCCACGCCGATGGCTGGCTTGCGCCGTGTACTCGAACAACTGACCGACTGCAACGCACCTATAGCCTGGTTATGCAAGGGTTTCGAAGAAGTGTTGCCTGTTGCCAGTGCCGCCAATAGCACCAGCAAAGTTGCACACGGTCTGCTGGCCCATGAAGTGCTGGCGCAGGTCGCGCCGCACTTGCAGGCCGGCGTGTTGAGTGGCCCCAGTTTTGCCCAGGAGGTGGCGCGCGGCCAGCCGACGGCGCTGGTCGCGGCGAGTACCTTGCCTGCAGTGCGCGCCTTGCTGGTGCAGGCATTTCACAGTCCGAACCTGCGTATCTACGCCAGTGACGATATAGTGGGTGTGGAGGTGGGTGGCGCGGTGAAAAACGTGCTGGCCATTGCCACCGGGCTGTGTGATGGGTTGCAGCTTGGGTTGAACGCGCGAGCAGCACTGATCACCCGTGGCCTGCACGAGATGACCCGACTGGGGTTGGCGCTGGGTGCCCGCAGCGAAACATTCATGGGGCTTAGCGGACTGGGGGACCTGGTGCTCACCGCCACCGGCGATCTTTCGCGCAACCGCAAAGTAGGTCTGGCTCTGGCGCAGGGCCAGACGCTGGACCAGACCGTGTTGGCGCTGGGCCATGTAGCCGAAGGTGTTTATTGCGCACGCACCGTGGTGCAGCGCGCACAACTGCTCCAGGTAGATATGCCGATCTGCGCCGCGGTCGAAGCGCTGCTCGACAGTCGCCTGACGCCGCAGCAAGCCCTAGCTACCCTAATGGCACGGGAGGCTCGCGATGAATCCTGAGCCGACCGTTGAGGTCAGATTGGCCCGCGCAGTAGAACTACTCACTACCTCACACCGGGGTGTATGCCAATCGGACGTAGATCGGCGCAAATGACTCGGCCTGGGTAATCTCGATCAGAATTTCCTTTGCCAGCTCAAGCAACGCGAGAAAAGTCACGACCATCACAGGAGAACCTTTGGACGGGTCGAACAGCTGCTCGAACTCTACAAATTTGCGCCCCTGCAGATGGCGCAAGACAATACTCATATGTTCGCGCACCGACAGTTCTTCGCGGCTGATATGGTGGTGCTGCACCAGCCGGGCGCGTTTCAGAATATCGGCCCAGGCCTGCTGCAAGTCCACCATGTTGACGTCCGGAAACCGTGGTTGCAACGATTGCTCTATCGTCACCTGCGCCTTCAGGAAATCGCGCCCCGACTGCGGCAGAGCGTTCAGCGCTGCGGCAGCGAGTTTGGTCTGCTCGTATTCCAGCAGGCGGCGCACCAGCTCGGCACGCGGGTCTTCTGCTTCCTGGCCCTCTGCCACTTTGCGCGGCGGCAACAACATGCGCGACTTGATTTCGATCAGCATCGCTGCCATCAGCAGGTATTCGGCCGCCAGCTCCAGATTGCGACCGCGAATTTCCTCCACGTACACCAGGTACTGGCGCGTCACGCCAGCCATCGGAATGTCCAGAATATTGAAATTCTGCTTGCGGATCAGATACAGCAGCAGGTCCAGCGGGCCCTCAAAAGCCTCCAGGAAAACTTCGAGTGCGTCGGGCGGGATATACAGGTCGTGTGGCATGGAGAACAGCGGTTCTCCATACAGCCGCGCCAGGGCGACCTGGTCCACCACCTGCGGCATGTCCACCACGTTGGACACCGGGCTGGGCAGCGCCATCGCAGCTACTTGGCAGCGGAATTGATGTCGGTCTGGTAGACGTATGGCTTCTGCGCTACCCCGGCATTGCGGTATTCGCGCCACGCGCTACGGTCCACCGCCTTGTCCCACAACAGCTCTCGCCCCTGGCGCTGCAACGCTTCCAGCTCGGGGTTGCGGGCCTTCAACTGGTCGATGAACGTGGTGATCTCGGACTGGTAATCGGGGCGGCGGAAGATGGACAACGGCTTGAAAGTCATGGTTTCATTTTAGTCTTCATGCCGCGCCAGCAGGTGCTTCGATGCCTGCCAGGGCCGCCGCCAAGCCGGTGGCGAGGTCGGGCGACAGATCGGCCGTAGGCAACAGGTCGAGCAGGCCGCTGCGTTTTGCAATGTCCAGCGGCTGGTGGTTCAGCCCGCATAGCAGCAGGCGGACCCGATTTTGGCGGCATATGCGCACCAGTTCGATCAGGCTGTCGGCACCGGAAGAATCTACATAGATGACATTTTTCAGGTCTACCACCAAAACGTCGCGCGGCATTTCCCGCTCAAGCTGCTCCACCAGCTTGACGGCACCGAAGAATATCGCACCGTACAGGCGAAACGCCGCAATCCGGCCCTCCTGGCCTTGGAGCTGCGAGTGGTCGTGTGGCCCTACCGTTTCGCTGCGTGACAGGCTGGAGATGCGGTAGATAAAGGTCACGCAGGCGGCAACCAGACCAACCTCGACCGCGACCGTCAGGTCAAACACCACAGTCAGAAAAAACACCGCCAGCAAAGTAACGCGGTAGGGCAGGCGAAACTGGCGCAGTTGTACAAAGGCACGCCACTGGCCCATGTTCCAGGCCACGAACAGCAGGATCGCCGCCAGCACCGCCATCGGCACGTGGTACGCCAGCGGCGCGGCCAACAACATGACCAGCAGAATGGCGACCGCATGCACCATGCCGGCCACCGGGCTGGTGGCACCGCTCTTGACGTTGGTGACCGTGCGGGCAATCGTGCCGGTAGCGGGCATGCCGCCAAAAAACGGCGTGACTAAATTGGCAATACCCTGGGCCATCAGTTCCTGGTTCGGGTTATGGCGGTCGCGGGTCATGTAATCGGCCACGCGGGCACACAGCAGCGACTCGATAGCGCCCAGGAATGCCAGCGTCAGTGTGGGAATCAGCAGGAAACGCGCCGTTTCCCACGAGAACTCTGGAAAGTGGAAACCCGGCAGCGCTGACGGGATACCCCCAAAGCGGCTGCCAATCGTGT
>JANOCN010000107.1:0-2557 GCA_031412185.1 Betaproteobacteria bacterium
GGATGCCGGGGCCGGCAGCGACAGGATGTACGGTGGCGCAGGCAGCGATGTGCTGGCGGGCGATGCGGCGGGCGAGACGGGTGCCGCCGAACTGGTGAGCAGTCTGGTGGTGTTTGCCCGCGGAAACATCTGCGAAGGCATCTGGCCGACCATGGAGGTGTGGATATCGGGGTCGAGGGTGCAGACGTTCACGGTGGATACCGCAGATTTTGCTGCCTACAACGTTACCGCAGCGTTTGGGCTCATGGCGCTTAGCGTAGACCTGGTTTTTACCAATGACGCCTACCGCCCGGACATTGGCCAGGACCGCAATCTTTTTGTAGAGCGGATAGAGGTAAACGGGCGTTCGGTGGCCGCCAAGGATACCGGTGCTGTGGTTGACTTTGGTTCGGCTGCGGCTGCGCTGGATGGGATCAACACTGCAGTCTCGACGGGTACGCTTGCCAGCAATGGGGCGATCCACGTGGGTCTGGCGGGCAACGATCTGCTCGATGGCGGCGCGGATGCTGACGCGATGGCAGGTGGTTTTGGCAACGACCTGTACATAGTTGATAACGCTGCCGACTCAGTGTCAGAGGGCGCAAACGCCGGGCACGACATCGTGCGTGCGGCGGTTGATTACGCCCTGAGTGACAACCTGGAAGACCTGGAGCTCACCGGCCTGCTTGCCATCAACGCCACGGGCAACAGTACCGGCAACACACTGCGTGGCAATACTGCCGCGAACCGGCTCGATGGTGCTGGCGGGGCTGACATGATGGCGGGCGGCGCTGGAAACGACACCTATGTGGTGGACCACGCTGGGGACTATGCCTACGAGGTGGCTGATGCAGGCACCGATGCTGTGCACAGCAGTGTGAATTACCACCTGGGGGCAAATATTGAGCACTTGACCCTCACGGGCAGTGCGGCAATCAACGGCACAGGCAACGGCCTGAACAACATTCTCGCAGGCAACGCGGGGGCCAACTTATTCAACGCTGGCGCGGGTGATGACGCCGTGTCGGGCGGTGCCGGCAACGACAGCTTGTATGGCGGGGAGGGTAACGACGCGTTGGCCGGGGACGCGCCGGGCGAGACCGCCCCTGATGAAGTGGTCTCCAGCCTGGTGGTGTTCGCCCGTGGAACGCCCTGCGAGGGCGGATGGCCGACCATGGAGGTTTGGTTGGCGGGCGTGCGGGTACAGAGCTTCAACGTCACCAGTGCGGACTTCAGCGCCTACGCCATCACGGCACCATTGGGCTTGCGCGCAGCCAGCGTAGACCTGGTCTTCACCAACGATGCCTATCGTCCCGACATCGGTCAGGACCGCAACCTATACATCGACCGCATCGAAGTGAATGGCCGACTGTTGAGTGCTAAAAACGCCGGTGTGGTGATGGACGTCGGGTCTGGCGCGAGCGCTTTTGACGGCCTGAACACCAGCCTTTCAACAGGTATTCTGGCCAGTCACGGTTCGGTCCGTATCGGCCTGGGGGGCAACGATCTGCTGGATGGAGGCGCTGGTATCGATACGATGGCCGGTGGTTTTGGCAACGACCTGTACGTGGTGGACAACATGGCTGACTCCGTGGTCGAAGCCACCAACGCCGGCCACGATACCGTGCGCGCATCGGTGGACCACAGCCTGGCCCAGGGCGTGGAAGACCTGGAGCTGACCGGCAGCGCTGCCATCAACGCCACAGGCAACGCGGGCACCAACACCTTGCGTGGCAATGCCGGCGCAAACCGGCTTGACGGGGGGGCCGGCACCGACCTGCTCATGGGTGGAGCCGGTAACGACACTTACGCGTTGAGCCGCGGCCATGGAGCGGATGCCGTCTACGACTACGATCTCGCAGCAGGCAATACCGACCAGGCGTTTTTTGGGGCCGACATAGCGGCCGACCAATTGTGGTTTCGCCAGGTCTCCAACAACCTGGAGATCAGCGTCATCGGTAGCAGCGACAAACTGACCATCAACGGTTGGTACTCGGGCAGCCAGTACCGGGTGGAAGAGTTCCACACCAGCAATGGCAGAACCCTGCTGGACAGCCAGGTACACAATCTGGTGAGCGCCATGGCCGCGTTTGCGCCACCTGCGCCAGGCCAGACCACCCTGTCACCCGGCTACGCGTCTTTGCTGGCCCCGGTCATCGCTGCCAACTGGCAGTGATGCGTGCGATTTCTCGTGCGGCATCAGGCCAACCGCGCGAGCTGGTCCCGCACCTTGCCCAGCGTCGCCACAAAATCCGCCACCCGCCTGCGCTCCTGCTCTATCACGGCCGGGGGCGCCTTGGCCACAAAGGCTTGGTTGGAGAGTTTGCCATTGGCTTTGCCAATCTCACCCTCCAGCCGTGCGGCTTCCTTGCCCAGGCGCAACTTTTCTGCGGCTACGTCTATCTCCATATGCAGGCACACGCGGGCATCGCCCACGACGGCCACGGGAGCGGCCTGCGCTGCTGCGGCCCAGGCGGTTTGGTCGTCGAATACGCGCACCTCGCTCAGCTTGGCCAGCGCCTGCAGCACGGCCGCCGACTGGCGCAGAAACTCTGCTTCGGCGGCATCGTTGGCCACC
>JANOCN010000108.1:0-2071 GCA_031412185.1 Betaproteobacteria bacterium
CGACGCGGGTGCCGTCGGCCAGGGTGTAGCGGCCTTCGAGCGCCGGGTCGCAGCCGTCGGCAATGCCTTCGGGATACGCCGCCTTCACGGTGCCGTCGGACTTGTCCCAGACCAGCTTGTTGTGCGGGTTGCGGCCGTCGCCGGGTGCGCCGCGGGCCGGGTCGGGGTCGAACGCAAACAGGCCCTGGCGTTCGCAGTCGTCCAGCACCACCAGCTGCGGCGCATTGGTAAAACGTTTCAGAAACGCGTGGTCGATCAGGTCGCTGGCGATCAGCTCGTGCAGCAGCGCCATGAACAGAGCGCCATCGGTGCCGGGTTTGATGGGAATCCACTCGTCGGCAATCGCCGAATAACCGGTGCGCACCGGGTTGATGGAGATGAACCGCCCACCGGAGCGCTTGAATTTGCTAAGCGCAATCTTCATCGGGTTGCTGTGGTGGTCTTCGGCGGTGCCGATCATCACAAACAACTTGGCGCGGTCCAGGTCCGGCCCGCCGAACTCCCAGAAGCTGCCGCCAATCGTGTAGATCATGCCGGCCGCCATGTTGACCGAACAAAAGCCGCCGTGCGCCGCGTAGTTGGGCGTACCGAACTGGCGCGCAATCAGGCCGGTCAACGCCTGCATCTGGTCGCGCCCGGTGAACAGCGCAAACTTCTTCGGGTCGGTCGCGCGTATCTTGCCAAGGCGCTCGGTGAGCATGTCGAACGCAAGCTCCCACGAGATCGGCTCAAACTCACCCGCCCCGCGCTCGCTGCCGGGCTTGCGCAGCAGCGGCTGCGTGAGCCGTGCGGGCGACACTTGTTTCATGATGCCCGACGCACCCTTGGCACAGATCACGCCTTGGTTGATCGGGTGGTCCGGGTTGCCGTCGATGTAGCGCACCTCGGGGCCGTTGTCGCCTTCACGCAGGTGCACCCGTATGCCACAGCGGCAGGCGCACATGTAGCAGGTGGTGCACTTGACCTGCGTCTTGGCTGTGGGTGTGGGGGCCACGAGCGGATCGTGCAGCGGCTCGCTGGAAAGAAACTTGAACATAGGTGGTAGTTTGCCTGTTCCGGATTGCGGCGCAATCAATACACCCTATTCTGGAGCATGGGCCTGGAGCATCCGTGCCATGCTGCGCGCGATCATGGCTTCTTCGTTGGTCTTGAGCACCCAGGCGCTGACTGGGCTCGTGGGCACCGTGAGGCGTGGGCCACCGGCCTGGTTGGCGGCGGTATCGCCCTGCACGCCCAGCCACGCACACTCGGCCAGTATGCGCGCGCGCAAAGCGATAGCGCTTTCGCCCATGCCGCCGGTGAATATGATGGCATCCACGCCACGCAGTGCAGCCACCATGTGGCCCAGTTGCTGCACCACCTGCTCCACAAAATGGGCGATGGCCTCGGCCGCCTCGGGTTTGGCAGAGGCTTCCAGCACCCGCATGTCGCTGGATAAACCCGACAAACCGAGCAGGCCGGACTCGCGAAACAGCAGCGTGGTGATCTGCTCGGCCGTCATACCGCGTTGCTGCAACAGGTACAACACCACTGCTGCGTCAAGATGGCCGCAGCGGGTGCCCATCGTCAAGCCGTCGAGTGGCGAAAAACTCATCGTGGTGGCCACCGAGCGGCCACCGTGGATGGCGCACAAAGAGGCACCATTGCCCAGGTGCGCCACCACCACCCGGGCCTGCGCCAGGGCGAGGTCAAGGCTCCCCAGTTGCGCCACGATGGACTGGTACGACAGGCCGTGAAAACCATAACGGCGCACGCCCGCGTCGTGCCAGCTGCGCGGCAACGCAAAGCGCCGGTTCACATCGCTCTGGGTCGCATGGAATGCGGTGTCGAAACATGCAAACTGCGGCACCCCCGGGAAGGCCTGCAGGGCCGCGCGGATGCCCGCTACATTGTGCGGCTGGTGCAGGGGTGCCAGGGGCTCCAGTGCTTCCAGCGCAGCCAGCACGCTTGCATCAATTTGCACTGGCTCGGTGAAGACCATGCCGCCGTGCACCACACGGTGGCCGACCGCAGCAATCTGCGCCGCGCGCGCGTGTTGGGCCAGCCAGCCAAGCAAGGCCTGCAGTGCGCC
>JANOCN010000109.1:0-13082 GCA_031412185.1 Betaproteobacteria bacterium
TATATGTCGCCCGAGCAGGTGCAGGGGCAGCCGGTGGACGCACGCTCCGACCTGTTCGCAGCCGGGGTGGTGTTGTACCAGTTGCTGACCGGGCAGCGCCCGTTTGATGGCGACAGCGACTTCGCCATCATCCAGCGCATCGTTGCGCAGGATGCTGCAAGCCCCAGTTCGATCAACCCGCAATTGCCGACCGCCATCGATGCCGTGGTGTCACGTGCGTTGGCCAAGTCGCGCGACCAGCGTTTTGCAAGCGCCCGGGAGTTCAACGCGGCGCTGCGGGCCAGCGTGCGGCAGGTCGGCGACCCGAGTACGGTTGCGCCTGCCAGCGCCACCGGCCCCGGCAAGACCTCCACCTGGACCGGAACCATGCGGGCGGGCGAGTCGCTGGTGGACACCCAGTCAGGCACCGGCACCGGCACATCGGCCGCTACGTCAACTGTCTTGTCAACGGTCACGCAGGAGCTCGAGCTGGTGTACTGGAAAGACGTCAAGGACTCCACCGACGCAGAAGACCTGGAGGGTTTTCTCGGCCGGTTTCCAACCGGCCTGTATGCTGATCTGGCGCGCCGGCGCCTGCGCAAACTAGGCTTTGCCGGGGGTGACGGCAGCAGCAGCGGCTCCAGCACGGGTACCGGCGCTGGCACCGCGACAGTATTTGTGCCGCGCCAGGATGGTGCATCAGAACCCACCAAAACCATTCTCACCGCAGGCACGACGAACATGCAGCGCCCTCCCGCCGATGCGCTCGACTCGGCATGGGATGCGCTGGAAACCCGTGTAGAACCAAATTCGGCGCAACGGCTGGCCCAGGGCGCGGCAGGGACGCTGGCCCCGGCAGCAGCCTCTGAGGATTCTTCCACTACTGGCGACGAACACGATCCGAACGCCCCCGAGGTGCTACCGCAAGACGCCGCATCACCCGCACCGAAGCGCGGCGGTTGGGCCCTGGCAGGCCTGGTGCTACTGGCCGTTGCGGGGCTGGGCTACAAGTACCTTGCAGGTTCCGGTGACCCCGCGCTACCCGCAGCAGTGTCGGCTGCTTCCGCTGCAGCGAGCGCCGCCGCGTCAACCTCCGCACCCGCATCAACGCCTGCGGTGGCGGTGGTGCCTGCAGCGTCTGCGGTTGCTGGAGTGGGCCCTGCGTCTGCCGCTGCGGGTACACCCATCACAGCCTCTGCCGCCTCCGCAGCTTCGGCGGCCTCTGCCGCCTCGTCGCCGCTACTGCGCAAGGCCGCTGCCGACAAAGACAAGCTGCCAAAAGCCGGGGCCTCACCCAGTGCTGGTGCGGCAGCCACATCGGCAATTGCCCCTTCGCCAGGCACTGCAGGAGCAACTGCGCCAAGCACCGGCAATGGCCCGTCGGGCGCTGCCGCCGTATCCGGCCGACGTGCTTCGGCGACGGACAGTGGAGCGTCTGCAAGCGGGCCTTCTGCCAGCCAGGCTGCAAGTGGTGCCCGCCAGGCGTGTGAGGACCGCAGCTTCATAGCGTTTCAGAACTGCATGGCCGAGCAGTGTGCCAAACCTGCTTTCACCAACTCGGCCGTTTGTGTCGAGCGGCGCCAGATGGACCAGCGCAGGCGGGAGCAGGAGCAGTCGCGCTGACACGCCGTACCAGCCCGCGCCGTGATCGAAAGCAGCCTCATATCAGGTGCAGACCTGCTGGTCCGGATACGCCAGAATGTGCGCTGGATTGCAGATTCATCTACTTGCAGACCCCGCCAGCCCAGGAGACCCCATGCGCATCTTTGCAGCGTCCATCGGTACCGAAACCAATACGTTCTCGCCCATCCCTACGGCGCTTGAGAGTTTTCACGAGTCGTTCTACGCACCACCGGGGCAGCACCCGGAAGATGCCAAGCTGTGTACGGCACCGTTCTGGGTGGCGCGTCGGCGCGCCCGCGCCGAGGGCTGGACGCTGGTCGAAGGCTCGTGCTCGTTTGCCGAGCCGGCCGGCCTGGTATCGCGCGCCGCTTACGAACAACTGCGCGACGAGGTGCTGGGCCAGTTGCGTGCCGCCATGCCGGTCGATGGCGTCGTGCTGGGTCTGCACGGTGCCATGGTCGCCGATGGTTATGACGACTGCGAAGGCGACTTGATCGCTTGCGTGCGCGAGATTGTCGGAGCCACGGTGCCAGTCGGTGTGGAGCTGGACCCGCATTGCCACATGACGAAAAAACGTGTGAAAAATGCGACCCTGATCATCTGTTTCAAGGAGTTCCCGCACACCGACTTTGTGGCGCGAGGCGAAGAAGTGGTCGAGCTCACGCTGCAGGCGGTACGCGGCCAGATCAAACCGGTGATGTCGCTGTGCGACTGCCGCATGATCGGCAGCTTCCCGACCACCCTGCAACCGATGCGCGGGTTTGTCGACAAGATCAGCGCACTCGAGGGGAAAAACGGTGTGTTGTCGGTCTCCGTAGCACATTGTTTTCCCTATGCCGACGTGCCGGAAATGGGCGCGCGTATTCTGGTGGTCACCGACAACCAACGCGCGGTCGGCGACCAGTTGGCGCGCACACTGGCCGACGAATTCTTCGCCATGCGCGGCAAGACCCAGCCCGACTACTACACGCCCGACGAAGCCATCGATATCGCCATGGACGAGCGTGGGGGCCCTGTCGTGATTGCGGACCCATCGGACAACGCCGGCGGCGGCGCGCCGAGCGATTCGACGGTGATTCTGCGACGGCTGATCGAGCGCGGCATTCAGGGCGCGGCACTGGCACCGATCTGGGACCCGATGGCGGTGCGCCTGTGTTTTATGGCTGGCGCGGGCGGCAAACTCCGGCTGCGTTTTGGTGGCAAGACAGCGCCCACTTCCGGTCAGCCGATTGACGCAGAAGTCACGGTGACCCGGCTGGTGCGCGATGCAACCCAGACGTTTGTGGGGGCCGAAGTTCCGCTGGGCGACTGCGCTGCCATCCGCCTTGGTGGCATCGATGTGGTGTTGATCACCAAACGCACCCAGGCGCTGGGTGTCGACCTGTTCACCGGCATGGGTATCACGCTCGCCGACAAACGCATCGTGGTGGTGAAGTCAACCAACCACTTCCACGCGGCATTTGCACCGCATGCCAGCCGCGTGCTGTATTGCGATTCGGGCGGGCCGATACCGCGCGACCACCGCAAGGTGCCCTACTCCCGCGTCATGCGCCCGATCTGGCCGCTAGACGAACAGGTGCAGCCGGTACTGCTGAACTACTGAGCTATCCACATTCATATTTCGTTTCACCAGGAGAAACTTGATGACACCATACGTCCGCTTGAAGCAGCTCGGCCTGGAACTGCTGACGCCGCCCACACCGGCGGGCAACTATGTGCCGTGTGTTTTCGCCAACGGGTTTTTGTACCTTTCCGGGCAGGGCCCGCGGCGCGCCGATGGCGGCATGTTTACCGGCAAGGTAGGTGCCGATGTGAGCATCGAAGAAGCGATTGCCCATGCGCGCCTGACCGCGTTGAATCTTATCTCGGTGGCCCATGTGGCACTGGGCGACCTCGGGCGGGTGCGGCGCGTGGTGAAGGTGCTCGGCATGGTCAATGCCGTGCCAGATTTTGGTGAACACCCGCGCGTAATGAACGGTTGCTCCGACCTGTTCGTTGGCGTGTTCGGCGATGCCGGAAAGCATGCGCGATCTGCGGTTGGAATGGGCTCGCTACCTGGCAACATCAGCGTCGAAGTCGAGGCGATTCTGCAGATCGACGGTTAACCAGAGAGACACAACCCGCACGCCCGCAAAACACACCGCTGATGGACCACGCGACAGTAACCGCGTTGACCGACGCGCAGTCGCGCGACATCCGCCGTGAGCTCGGGCTACGACCGATCATCAATGCGTCGGGCACCATGACCGTGCTGGGTGCCTCCATCATGGTGCCGCAGGCAGTGGCAGCGATGGCGGCCATCAGCACAGAGTTCGTGGAGATAGCGCAACTGCACCAGGCCGCCAGTGCGGTGATCGCGGGTGCGACCGGGGCTGAGGCTGGTTTTGTTACGGCCAGTTGTGCCAGCGCTATCACGCTTTCGGTGGCCGGCTGCATGACCGGCGAGCGCCTGCTGGCCATCGAGCGCCTGCCAGACAGCACCGGTCTGCGCAGTGAGGTGCTGGTGCAGATGGGGCATCTGGTGGGATACGGCGCGTCGCTGGAGCAGACCATCCGCATCACCGGAGCGCGGGTGCTGCCCGTAGGTACGGTGAACATGGCGCAGCCCTACCAACTGGAGCAGGCGATCACGGAGAACACCGCCTGCGCAGTGTTCGTGGTGTCGCACTTGACGGCGCAATACGGCATGCTCACGCTGCAGCAGTTTTGCAGCATCTGCCACGCACGCAATGTTCCAGTGATCGTGGATGCCGCCTCTGAGTACGATCTGCGTGGTTTCCTGGCGCGTGGTGCCGATCTGGTTTGCTACAGCGGGCACAAGTTTCTGGGTGGCCCGACCAGCGGCTTCGTGGCTGGTACAACGCCAGCAGTGCGCGCCGCGAGCTTGCAGAACCGGGGCATCGGGCGCGGCATGAAAGTCGGCAAGGAAACCATCGCTGGGCTGATGGCGGCATTGCAGGCCTGGCAGACGCGCGACCATGCTGCCGTTCGTGCCCGCGAAGACGCTGCTCTGGACTTGTGGCAAGACACGCTTCGGGGTGTGCCAGGGCTGGACTGCCAGCGCGTCGCCGACCCGACCGGCAACCCGCTGCAGCGCCTGCGCGTGCAGGTGCAACCAGGCAGCGGCTGGACGGCGCGGCGCCTGGCAGACGCGCTGGCGGCGGGAGGCCCGCCAGTAATGGTGCGCGACTACCAGACCGCCCTTGGGTTTATCGATCTGGACCCGTGCAATCTGCATGAAGGCGAAGCGCACGTGGTGGCGCAAAAGCTGGCTGACTGTCTGCGCGCATGATGCGCGAAGACACATGCGGGAACGCACCCTTGTTCGGTCCGGGCGAATGTGCTTAAATAATTTCGGACACAAACCACCAGGCTGATCGACCGGCACATCGGCTGGCAAAGACTTCAGCCAACCAACAGGAGAATTTCCATGACAAGTTCAAGGCGATCTGTTCTAACTGCGGGGGTAGCCGCTGCGGCGCTGGTGGGTGTGGGTGCGCCGCACCTGACGCGCGCTCAGGCTCGGCCACCGCGCCAGGCGCGCATGGTGCCGCACGGCGACCTGAACGTGCTGGACCCGATCTGGACCACACAGAACATGGCGGCGTACCACGGCGCCATGATGTACGACACGCTGTTTGGCATCGATGCCAACTTTGCGCCACAGCCGCAGATGGTTGGCAAGAGCGATATCTCAGCCGACCGCAAGACCTACACCTTTGAGTTGCGACCAGGCCTCAAATGGCATGACGGCACGGCTGTCACGGCGCGTGACTGCGTCGCTTCGCTGCGCCGCTGGCAGGCCAAGGACGGTGCTGGCACCCACCTGTTCGCGCGGGTTGCAGACACGCCGGTCGTCGACGACAAAACCTTTCGCATCGTACTCAAGGAGCCCTACGGGTTGCTGATCGAGGCACTGGCCAAGACCAGTACGCCGGTGTGTTTCATGATGAAGGCCGAGATCGCGGCGACCGACCCTAATACGCAGATCACCAAACACATCGGTTCGGGGCCGTTCAAGTTTGTCGAGGCCGAATACCGCCCTGGCAGCCGGGTGGTCTACGAACGCAACCCCGACTACGTGCCACGCAGCGAGCCGGCCAGCGGCATCGCTGGCGGAAAACGGGTGCTGCTGGACCGTGTGATCTGGGACATCATGCCCGACGCCCAGACTGCCGCCTCCGCCTTGATGGCTGGCGAAGTGGACTTCTTCGAGGTGCCACCAATCGATATTCTGCCCACCCTGAGCTCCGCTGCCGGTGTCAAGGTGGAGGTGTTCAACAAGTTCGGCAACGTTGGTTACTGCCGGCTCAACCACCTGCACGCGCCGTTCAACAACCTTGCCGCGCGCCGGGCGGCCCAGCTGGCCATCAACCAGGAGGACATCCAGCGTGCGGCGGTGGGCGACCCGAAGTTCTACCAGACCTGTGGGTCGCATTTCACCTGCGGCTCGCCGATGGGGGTGGAGGACGGCTCCGAAGCCCTGATGTTGAAGGCACCGATGGCGCAGCGCCAAGCGCGCGCGCGCGAATTGCTCAAGGAGTCGGGCTACGACGGCAAACCCATCACGGTGCTGCACGCCACCAATATCCATGTGATGAACCAGACCATTCTGGTGATAGCCCAGAACCTGCGCCAGGTCGGCTTCAACGTGCAGTTGGCGTCTTCGGACTGGGGTGGCGTGGTCACGCGGCGCTCGAACCAGAATGCGCCAGAGCAAGGCGGCTGGAACGTTTTCTACACCTGGGGTGGTGGCAACGCGACGGCCAACCCGATCGCGCTGTCGGCCCATGCCGCCAACGGCACCAAGGCCTGGTTCGGCTGGCCGGACAACGCGGTAACCGAGCAGATGCGCACGGAATGGTCGGCTGCGCCTACGCTGGAGGCCCGCAGGGCCGTGGTGCAGAGGCTCAACAAACACATGATGGACTACGTGCATGACGTCAAGACCGGCCAGTGGGTCGGACCAGTCGCTTACCGGGGCGACCGCCTGCGCGGCCTGATCCAGGTGCCCGAGATCATTCCATGGTGGAACGTAGAGCGCTACGCGTGAGAGGATGTGATCGCTAGCTGATGCTTTCTTACATTCTGCGGCGCCTGCTGGGCGTTATCCCCGTCATGCTGGTGGTGGGGGTTTTCGTTTTTTCACTACTGCACCTGGCCCCGGGCGACCCGGCGGCCATCATTGCGGGCGACAACGCGACCGCCGAGAGTATCGCGCGGATCCGCGCCAGCCTGGGTCTGGACCGACCCCTGCTGGAGCAATTTTTCAGCTGGGGCTGGTCTACCCTGCGCGGCGACCTCGGCGCGTCGATGTTCTTCAATATTCCTGTCACCACGCTGGTGCAGCAACGAATGGGGGCTACCGTTTCGCTGGCGGTCACAACCATGCTGGTAGCCGTGACCATTGCCATTACGCTGGGTGTGTTGGCGGCCTGGAAGGCAGGCTCGCTGCTGGACCGCGCCGTGATGGGGCTGGCCGTCACCGGGTTTTCGGTGCCGGTGTTTGTGGTCGGCTACATCCTGGTGTACTTCGTGGCGCTCAAATGGCGCTGGTTGCCGGTGCAGGGTTATGTGCCGATGGCAGACGGCTTCTGGCCCTGGCTGCGGCATCTGATCCTGCCCTCGTTTGCCCTCGGGCTGGCCTATGTCGCCCTGATTGCGCGCATCACCCGGGCCAGCATGCTGGAGGTACTGGCCGAGGACTACATCCGCACCGCCAGCGCAAAGGGTGTTGCGACCGTACCGATGCTGCTGCGCCACGCGCTCAAGAACGCAGCGGTGCCCATCATCACCGTCATTGGTATTGGTATCGCGTTGCTGATCTCGGGCGTGGTAATTACCGAGAGCGTTTTCAACATACCCGGCATCGGGCGTCTGGTGGTGGATGCCATCAGCCGGCGCGACTATCCGATCATCCAGGGCGTGATGATAATTTTTGCTGGTGTCTATGTACTGATCAACCTGACGATCGACATCATGTACAGCTTCCTCGACCCGCGAATCCGCTATAGCTGATGGGTCCCGAAAACTCCAGGGCCCGAGGCAAAACCGCCGACTTCGTACGGCGCAACCCGACTATCGTGGTCGGGGCCACGCTGCTCCTGCTGATCACGCTGGCGGCACTCTTCGCGCCACTGATCGCGCGCGACCCGATTGCGTTTGAGCCCATCAACCGGCTCAAAGGGCCGTCGGCCGAGTTCTGGCTCGGTACCGACAGCCTGGGGCGCGACGTTTACGCACGTATGGTGTACGGCGCACGCGTTTCGCTGTTGGTGGGTCTGGCGGTAGCTTCCATCTCCATTGTCACTGGGGCGCTGGTGGGCCTGCTGGCGGGCTACTTCTCCCGTGTCGACGCCGTGGTGATGCGCCTGATGGACGGCATCATGGCGATCCCGTCGATCCTGCTGGCGATCGCGCTGGTGGCGCTGCTGGGTGCCAGCGTGAAAGTAGTCATCATCGCGATTGCGATTCCGGAAATACCGCGCGTTGCGCGCCTGGTCCGGGCCGTGGTGCTGTCGGTGCGCGACCTGCCGTTTGTCGAGGCCGCGCGCTCGAACGGCACCCGGGTGGGCAAGCTGCTGCGCCGCCACATACTACCCAGCACGGTGGCGCCGCTGATCGTGCAGGCCACCTACATTTGCGCCTCCGCCATCCTGACCGAAGCCGGCCTGAGTTTTCTGGGTGCTGGTACACCTCCGGAGTTCCCGACCTGGGGCAACATGATCGCGTCGAGCAGGTTGTATCTGCAACTTGCGCCCTGGACGATTTTTGCGCCCGGTATCTGCCTGGCGCTGGTGGTGCTGGCCGTCAACCTGGTAGGTGATGGCCTGCGCGACCGGCTCGACCCGCGTATCTCGCGGCGGATGTAGAAAGCCCATGCCGATGGTGCCCGCCCTGGTTATCGACAACCTGCATACGCGCTTCTTTACGCGCGATGGTGTGGTGCGGGCTATCGAGGGGCTGTCGCTAACGGTTCAGGCAGGCGAAGTATTGGGCGTCGTCGGTGAAAGCGGTTGCGGCAAGTCTGTCACGGCACTGTCGGTGATGCGGCTGATCCCGCCGCGCTCCGGGCGCATCGTCGAAGGTTCGGTGCGTTTTGAGGGTCAGGACCTGGCCACTCTGAGCGATGCCGAAATGCGCAAGATTCGCGGCAACCAGATCGCCATGGTGTTCCAGGAACCGATGACATCGCTCAACCCGGTGCATACGGTGGGCGCCCAGATAGCCGAGGCGGTGCGCATCCACCAGGGCTTCTCGCGCGCGGCCGCAATGGCGCGGGCGGTCGAGATGCTGAATCTGGTGCGTATTCCCGATGCGCCGCGCCGGGTGCTCGACTACCCGCACCAGTTCTCCGGTGGCATGCGCCAGCGCGTGATGATCGCCATGGCGCTATCGTGCAACCCCAAGCTGCTGATCGCCGACGAACCCACGACGGCGCTTGATGTGACCATCCAGGCGCAGATCCTCAAACTGATGGTCGAACTCAACGGCCGTGTCGGCGCAGCCATCATGCTTATCACCCACGACCTGGGCGTGATCGCCGAAACGGCCCACCGGGTGGTGGTGATGTATGCCGGGCGCAAGGTAGAAGAGGCATCAGTGGACGCGTTGTTCGACCTGCCGGTGCACCCCTACACACGCGGCTTGATGGCCTCCATCCCGCGCGGACGCCAGGGTGCACGCACGCGCAGGCTCAGCGAGATACCCGGCATGGTTCCTTCGCTGCGCGAAACAACGCCCGGACAACCCGCCTTCAGCGGCTGCGCGTTCGCCCCGCGCTGAGGTTTTGCCACGCCGCGTTGCCACCAGCAGGCCCCGCCTTTGCTGGCCTACGGCACCGGCAACCACGTCGCCGCATGCTGGGAAATCGACCGGGTCTTGGCATCATGAGCATTCCAGCCACGACCGAGGTGCTGCGCGTGGAAGGCCTGAAGAAGTTCTTCCCGGTCCGGCGCGGCCTGCTGCAGTCAGTGACTGGGCATGTCAAGGCGGTGGACGGTGTGTCCTTCACCATCCAGGCCGGTGAGACCTTGTGCCTGGTGGGCGAATCGGGCTGCGGCAAATCGACTGTGGGCAAAACGATTCTGCGGCTGCAGGAGCCAACGGCGGGCCATATCTGGCTTGGTGGCACCAACGTCACCGATCTTGGCGAAGACCAGATGCATACGCACCGACGCCAGGTCCAGATGGTGTTCCAGGATCCTTACTCTTCGCTCAATCCGCGCATGCGGGTGCGCCAGATAGTCGGCGAGCCACTGGAGAACTACGCCATGGCGCAAGGCGCGGAAAAAGAGCGCCAGGTAGTAACACTGCTCGAGAAAGTGGGGCTGCGCAAGGACGCGATGGACCGTTTTCCGTTCGAGTTCTCCGGCGGCCAGCGCCAGCGGCTTGGCATTGCGCGCGCGCTGGCGCTGAACCCGCGCCTGATCGTTGCCGACGAACCGGTGTCGGCGCTGGACGTATCGGTGCAGGCGCAGGTGTTGAACCTGCTGATGGACCTGCAGGAAGAGTTTGGACTGGCCTACCTGTTTGTGTCGCATGACCTGGCGGTGGTGGAGCATATCGGCCACCATATCGCCGTGATGTACCTCGGGCGCATCGTCGAGCTGGCACCCAAAGACCGCATTTTCAGCCAGCCACTGCATCCCTACACCGAAGCCCTGATGGCCGCCGCACCAATTGCCGACCCGCGCGCGCGGCGCGAGCGCCTGGTGATAGAAGGCGACGTACCAAGCCCGATGAACCCGCCACCGGGTTGCCACTTCCATACCCGCTGTCCGTACGCAATCGCACGTTGCAAGATCGAAGACCCGCCACTGCAGGAAATTGTGCCCGGTCACGTGGTCGCCTGCCACCTGCGCACTCCGCAAACGCTGGCGGCCGTAACACAATGAGTGGCATCTACCAGAAGCTGGGCGTTGCGCGCCGCCTCAACGTTGCGGGCACCTTGACTCGGCTGGGTGGCAGCCTGATGGAGCCCGAGGTGCTGAACGCCATGCTGGAGGCCGCGGGTTCGTCGGTGGACATAACCGAACTGCAGGCGGCAGCAAGCCAGGCTATCGCCGAGGCAACCGGTGCCCAGGCCGGCATCGTCACCTCGGGCGCAGCCGCAGGCCTTACGCTGGCTACTGCGGCATGTCTGGCGCGTTGGGACGTGGCCCGCATGGCCGCCCTGCCCGACACCCGCTCCATGCCGCACCGCGTGCTGATGGCGCGTACCCACCGCAACAGCTACGACCATGCGGTGCGCCTGGCCGGAGCACAGATCGTGGACATCGGGCACAACGACCGCGGCACCGGTGCCGGTGTGCGCGGGCTGGAGGCCTGGGAGATCGAGTCTGCCATCGATGACCAGACCGTTGCCATGTTATTCACCGCCACCGCGCAGACTGTTGCGGACCTGCCAATGGTCCTGGCCACGCTGCACCAGCACGGCTTGCCGGTAATTGTGGATGCCGCTGCCCAGTTGCCGCCGCGCAGCAATCTGCGCGCGTTTATAGAAGCCGGTGCCGACCTGGTGGTGTTCAGCGGTGGCAAAGCCATCGGTGGCCCGCAGTCCAGCGGCATCCTGGCCGGGCGGCGCGACCTGATCGGCTCGGCCTTGGTACAGATGATGGACATGGACGTGAGCCCGCAAAACTGGTCGCCGGCGGCACTGGTGGACCGCGGTGCACTGCAGGGCATTCCGCACCACGGTATCGGACGCGGCTTCAAGGTGGGCAAGGAAGAAATTGCGGGTTTGCTGGTAGCGCTGGAGCGCTTCGTACGGCGTGACGAGGCTGCCGCCATCGCGCTACTGACCGACCGGCTTCAGGAGATAAGCAAGGGGCTGGCGGGCGAGTCTGCCATCAGCCTGCGTCTGGTACGCGCCGACCACGCTGGCGTGCCGGTACCGTTGCTGGAGTTGTCGGCCAGCGGTTCAGCCCATGTGCTGAGCCACCGCCTGCAGCAGGGCGACCCACCGGTGCACATGGGTGAACGCCTCGCCGACCAAGGCATCCTGACCATCAACCTGCAGACACTGCGCCAGGCGGACGACCCGCTTCTGGTGCGCTGCGTCGTCGACGCTTGCCGTAACCCTGCCTGAACAACGCGCCCATCTCTCCAGACCGAACCACGACATGGCACAAGACATGAACCACGACCTGATCCTGCGCGGCGGCCGGGTGATCGACCCGTCGCAGAATATAGACCGCGTCACCGACGTCCGTTTTACCGGCGGCAAGCTTGCGGCCATTGGGGACCAGCTGGCCGCTGGTGCCTCGACGCAGGTGTATGACGTGAGCGGCAAGGTCGTCACGCCTGGCCTGATCGACCTGCATACCCATGTGTACTGGGGCGGCACGTCGATCGGAGTCGATGCGGTCGAACTGGCACGCAAGAGCGCCACCGCCACCTTTGTCGATGCGGGCACAGCGGGTGCGGGCAACTTCCCGGGTTTTCGCAAACATGTGATCGAGCCTGCGCTGCCGGTGCGTATCTTGCCGCTGCTCAACGTGTCGTACGCCGGCATCTTTGCGTTCTCCCACACCGTCATGGTCGGCGAATGCGAGGACCTGCGGCTGCTGGACCTCAAGGAATGTGTGCGGGTGGCACGTGCCAATGCCGACCTGATCGTCGGCATCAAGGTCCGGGTCGGGCGCAGCGCCAGCGGCAGTTCAGGCATAGCGCCGATGGACATGGCGCTGGAGGTGGCCGAAGCCACCGGGCTGCCGCTGATGGCGCACCTGGACCACCCGCCGCCTTCGCGCCTGGACGTGATGGGGCGGCTGCGCAAAGGCGACATCCTCACGCACTGCTTCCGGCCGTTCCCCAATGCGCCGTCGTATCCCGGTGGAGGAGTGCGGCCGGAGGTGATCGCCGCGCGCGAACGCGGTGTAATTTTCGACATCGGCCACGGGGGTGGCTCGTGCGGCTTCGAGACCAGCCGTGCCATGTTGGCGGCCGGCTTCCGGCCCGATGTGATCTCCAGCGACGTACATATTCTGTCGATCAACGGACCGGCCTTCGACCTGTTGCACACATTGGGCAAGTTTCACGCGTTGGGCATGACATTGCCCGAGGTGGTGGCCTGCGCCACCGTCAACGCCGCCAGCGCGATCCGGCGGCCCGACATCGGCACCTTGAAACCCGGCTCGGTGGGCGAAGCCAGCATCTTTGAAGTAGCCACCGAGGCCACCGACTACCGCGATGTGCTGGGCGAAGTGATATACAGCGATACCGCTTTCAAAGCCTGTGGCCTGGTGTTGAATGGAAGGTGGTGGGCCCCCGGGAGCCCGGCCGCAAAAACATCGAACCAGCTACCTCACCAACAGGGAAACCCATGACGAACCCGACCATGATTTTTACCGACATTGACTTCGAGCGCGAAGGCAAACAGACAGACTGGTTGCACCTGCCGCACTCGGTGACGCGCTCGGCTTACGGGGCCATCGCCATACCGATCACGGTGATACGCAACGGGCCAGGTCCGACGG
>JANOCN010000110.1:0-1800 GCA_031412185.1 Betaproteobacteria bacterium
CAGCCGTGGGGGCTGCTTCTACCTTCATCGCCGCGCTGGTACTGCGCGAACTCACTGTGGACAAGCTGAAGCAGTGCTTCTACGCCACGGCCGAAGGGTCGGCCATGATCTTCATGATCTTCCTGGGTGCCGACCTGATGAACTCGGCGCTGGCCCTGACGCAGGTGCCCGCGCAACTGGCAGCCGTGGTGCAAGGTTGGGGACTGTCACCCCTGATGGTGGTATCGGCCATCTTGCTTTTCTACGTGATCCTTGGCGCGGTAATGGACGAGTTATCCATGATCCTGCTGACCATTCCGATATTCTTCCCGATGGTGATCGGGCTGGATTTCGGCATGCCCAAGGATTCGGTGGCGATCTGGTTCGGCATCATGGTGCTGATGACGGTCGGTTTTGGCTTGTTGGCTCCGCCGGTAGGCCTCAACGTGTACGTCGTCAATGGCATGGCCAAAGACGTGCCCATATCGGAGAGTTACCGGGGCGTGATGCCGTTTCTGATCAGCGACGTGCTGCGCACGCTGTTGCTGCTGTTCTTCCCCGGCATTTCTTTGTGGTTGGTTAAATACATCAGTTGAGAGCAGTGAGGGTAAGTCCGCTTATTGTCCGGGCCTGATTTCCGTTACCTTCAGCCTGCCGTTTATGGGCAACTTGTTTTGCCCTGCCACATTTCGAGCCGCTTTACTTATCGGGAGCTTTCCATGATTCAACGACGCAACCTGCTTCAGTCTGCCGCTGCCGTGGCGCTTGGCGCACCCGGCTTGAGCGGCCTGGCGCAACAGGCAGTCACACTCAAGTTTCATACCTTCATGGCACCCCAGTCGAACGTGTGGCTGACGATGCACAAACCATGGATGGAAAAGGTCGAAAAAGAATCCGGCGGACGCATCAAGTTTGAAGCCTACCCCGCCATGCAGCTTGGCGGCACCCCGGTGCAGCTATATGACCAGGCCAAAGACGGCGTAGTGGACGTGAGCTGGACTTTGCCTGGCAACACGGCCGGCCGCTTCCCACGGGTCGAAGTGTTCGAGTTGCCGTTTGTCATGAACAATGCCGAGGCGACCTCGCGCGCCTATTGGGAGTATGTGCAGACAGTTGCGGTCGATGAGTTCAAGGACAACCATCTGCTGGCCCTGCACGTGCACGGCCCGGGCATGGTCCACACCAAAGACAAACAGATCAAGACAGCGGCCGACCTCAAGGGCCTGAAAATGCGCGGCCCAAGCCGCCAGATCACCAAGATGCTGGGTTACCTGGGAGCCGTGCCGGTGGGTATGCCGCTGCCGGCCATTCCCGACGCGCTCTCCAAAGGCACGATCGACGGCTGCGTGATTCCATGGGAGGTGGTGCCCTCGGTCAAGGTGCAGGAGCTGGTCAAGTTCCACAGCGAGTTTGCAGCCGGCGGCGAAGCGCTGTACACCACCACGTTTGTGATGTCGATGAACAAGAAGAAATACGAGTCGCTCGCGCCTGACCTGCGCAAGGTCATCGACAACAACTCCGGCCTCGAAACTTCGGGCTGGATGGGACGAATCCAGGAGGGCAACGACCCGAACGGACGCAAGACAGCCGTCGATCGCAACAACACCATCTACACCATTCCGGCCGCTGACACGCAGGAGTTCCGGCGCAAGGCGGCGCTGGTCGAGGTGGAGTGGATGGACGATATGAACAAACGCGGGTTCGACGGCCGCAAGCTGCGCGATTCCGCCCGTGCCTTGATAGAAAAACACGGCAAGCTGGTAGCTGCCAAGGCAGCCCCGGCCAAAGCAGCGCCTGCCAAGAAGGCCTGACGACCGGGCG
>JANOCN010000111.1:0-1522 GCA_031412185.1 Betaproteobacteria bacterium
GCAGCTACACGCTGAACATCGTGGGTGCAGATGTGGCAGGAGCCGCAGACCCGCTGAGCTACAGCATCGACTGGAACGACGGTAGTGCGGTGCAGGTGCTCACGGCTGCCGAGCTGGCCGCCGTGTCGGGCAATGTGGCCCACACCTTCACCGATGACCAGGATGGCCCGGTCAATGCCACGCTGCGCACGATCAGCGTCACAGTAAACGACGGCGACGGTGGCAGCACGCTGCAGACACGCGATGTCACGGTCAACAATGTGGCACCGGTGGCAACCGTGTCCGGTGCCAATTCCACCGTCGCTGGCAGCGTGTTTAACCTGCAGGTAGGGGCAGCCACCGAGCCGGGTACCGACACCCGCAGCAGTTACACCATCGACTGGGGCGACGGCACATCCACCAACCTGAACGCTGCGCAATGGGCCTCTGCAGCAGGTAGCTTCAACCACACCTTTGCCAGTGCCAACCCCGCCATCAACATAGTCGTCAGCGCTACCGATGAAGACGGCACTTTTGTGCTGGGCAACAAACTGGTGAGTGTGGACAACGCCCTGCAAACACTGCGTGTTGGCGGCGCTCCAGACCGGCAATCAGGGCTGGGCGGGCAATGGGCTGCAGCATGGACCAACCCGGATGTAGCGATAGTGCACAAGGCTGACTACACCAATGCCGCAGAAGTCTGGACGGCCGCCAAGTTCTCGGGCATTTCGCCACAAACGCTGGCAGGTGGCGACATCTATACCGGCGATATCGGCGTGAGCGGCCAGTCGCAGACCACCTCGACCGTGCGCCAGGAGATTGACGGCAAGGAAGGCCTGCGCTTTGAGCTGCAGGACACGGCAACAGAACTCACACTTTTCCTGTCGCGCTTGTTTGCGCAGGACGATGGCGGTGCATTTTTTGAGTCTGGCCGGGTGCGCATGCTCGATGGTGGTGGCAATGTGGTCGGCGAGTCCGTCTTCCGGGCCGACGGTGCCAGCGGGCTGAAGCAGGTGCAGTTGACCTCGGCCATTGGATTTACCGCCATCGAGCTAAATGCCGGCGTTTACAACGGCGTCGATTTCATCTACGGCGGTTACGCCAACGCGAGTGGGAACTTCGGCTCAGGTGTCACAACCGACGGCGCGGGTGTCAAACACGGCAGCGATTTCCTGGTAGATTTGGTGGAGTTCAAGCTGCCCGTTCTCGGTGTTCCCGCAGTTTTGTCGTAGCGGCTTGCCGCCCACGCGGTCGGCATGCAAACCTGCAACTGCGTGTCGGCCTACCTTACAACGTGCTGCGCTGTGTTTCGCAAGTAGTTGAAAGTTAAAGAGAAAGTTGCCTGGCCTTGATCTTGCGTAGGGTCACCAAGCGTTGTAACCGGAGCGAAAAATGAAGTTCAAAGTTTCTGCTGGTAAATGGTTCGTAGGCCTGTTTGTCGCGTGTGCATTCGCTGCGGCAAATGCGGCCCCAGAGCGCTTGGTGGACCGTCCTCCAAGCGCCAGCGCTTTGGGAGTGCAGGCAGACAACAGTACCGGCCTCT
>JANOCN010000112.1:0-2882 GCA_031412185.1 Betaproteobacteria bacterium
AGCATTCCAAAGTCGCCGTCGCGCATCGCCGACGCGGCTTCCCGGATACTCATGTCGGGGCTGATTACCTTCACGTCGCGGCTCATCAGGTCTTTCAGCTGTTGCATGGTCACTCCTCAATTAAAGTTGTCCCGACAGCGATATTGGGACACGGTATGTGCATGGGACGCCGCCAGCATCATTGCAACGGGCGGTCACTTCGCATGTTAATCGCGATCCATCGGGTGCCCTCCTTAGCCGTGGCAACCCAAATGCCCGCGGACGCCGCAAATTGCTCGCCGGTATTCTGCCTGCCGGGGGAATCTGCAATCTGACTAAGCGTTGCAGTAAACCCTCACGGATTAGAATCCGCGGGTGATTTCCAGCTCCGCGCCGATTTCCGATGTAGACCACCTCGCCTTCCTGGCGGGTGGTGGCGAAATGGGTAGCCTGATCCGGTCGATGGACTGGTCGCAAAGTTCGCTAGGGCCGGTTGACGGGTGGCCGCAGAGCTTGCGCACGACCATCAGCATCTGCTTGTCTTCTGACCTGCCCATCTGCGTCATCTGGGGGCCAGCGCTCGTCCAGCTCTATAACGACGCCTACCGCGTCATTTGCGGTGACAAGCATCCTCATTCGATGGGACAGAACTTTGCCGAGTGCTGGAATGAAGCCTGGCCCGTGATCGGCGCGGCCCACGACTCGGCATTGATCGGCGATACCGCCTTTCTTGAAACCCAGCACATTTACCTCAATCGGCACGGGTACATGGAGGAGTGCTTCTTCACGTTCTCGTTCAGTCCCATCCGGGATGAGGCCGGGCAGGTCGGCGGTTTGTTCCATCCCGTCATTGAAATGACGACCAAGATGGTCGGCGAGCGGCGAACCCGGGCGCTGCGCGACCTGGCCGCTCGCACCAGCAACGCAAAGTCCGTCGACGAAGTACTGGTCCTATCCGCGCAGACCCTCGCCGATTACGACCTCGACCTGCCGTTCATCCTGTTCTATTCGCTGGATCCCGACCACAATGAGGCCCGGCTGGTTGCTTCAACCGGCTTCAAGGCGAATGAGGTGCACCACCCTGCCCATTGCGACCTGGAAGCGCCGGAACAATCGGCCTGGCCCCTGGGAGAAGTGATTCGCACGCGCTCGTCCGTGCAGTTTGACGATGTCACGCACAGGATCGGCCCAGGTGCAGCAGGCCCCTATCCCGAAGTGCCTCCCACGGCGCTGGCGATGCCAATAATCCCGCCAGGAGCCGACCGCCCCGTAGCAGTCTTCATTGCCGGTGCCAGTCCTCGCTTGCCAATGAACGAGGCCTATCACAACTTCTACGAACTACTCGTTTCCAGCGTAACAACCGCGGTCGCCAACGCCAGCGCTTACGAAAGTGAACGACGGCGGGCCGAGGCGCTGGCTGAACTGGACAGGGCCAAAACGGTTTTCTTCTCCAATGTGAGTCACGAATTCCGCACCCCGCTCACCCTCATGCTGGGCCCGGTGGAAGACGCGCTCGCCGGCACGGATGGCACGCTGACTCCCTCTCACCGGGCGCGACTGGATGTGGTCTACCGCAATGGCCTGCGGCTGCAGCGGCTCGTGAACAGCCTTCTTGACTTCTCGCGGATTGAGGCCGGTCGTGTCCGGGCGTCGCATGAGCCGACCCACTTGGCGGAGTTTACCGCCGACCTCGCCAGCAACTTTCGATCGGCGTGCGAAAAGGCGGGTCTCGAACTGCGGGTCGATTGCCCGCCGCTGGCCGAACCCGTCTTCGTGGACCGGCCGATGTGGGAGAAGATCGTACTCAATCTGATCTCCAACGCATTCAAGTTCACCTTTGCCGGGGAAATCGCGGTCTCGATTCGGCAAGTCGGCCAAGTCGCCGAACTGCGCGTACGGGATACCGGTACCGGGGTCCCTGCCGACGAGATCGCCCGGCTTTTCGAGCGGTTCCATCGAGTCGAAAATGCGCACGCGCGGACGCATGAAGGAAGCGGCATCGGCCTTGCGCTCGTGCAAGAGCTCGTCAAACTTCACGGCGGCTCCATCACGGCGGAAAGTGAAATCGGGGTAGGGTCAACGTTCATCGTCCTGATTCCGATGGGTTCGCATCATCTGCAAGGTAACCAGATCGGCAGCAAGCCAACGGCCGCGCTGGCAACTGCGGGGGCCACTCCATTCGTAGACGAAGCAATGCGCTGGCTTCCCGACGCGGGGCAGCGCCACAGTGGCGACGCCGGGTTCGCGTGGTTTCGGGATGACATCACCGGTGTTGCGCCGACCGCCCAGCGGCGCGAGGCGGACCGCCCGCGGGTACTGGTTGCCGATGACAACGCGGATATGCGGCAATACATCGTCCGGTTGCTGGGTGAGCGTTTTCAGATCGAGGCCGTGCCAGACGGCGAGGCAGCACTGGCCTCAACACGGGAAACGGTGCCGGACCTGGTCCTGACCGATGCAATGATGCCGCGGCTCGACGGGTTCGGGCTTTTGCGGGCACTGCGGGCCGACCCTAGTACGAGCGCAGTGCCGATCATCATGCTTTCGGCCCGAGCTGGGGAGGAGAGCCGGGTCGAGGGGATGGAGTCCGGGGTCGATGACTACCTCGTCAAACCCTTCAGTGCCAGGGAGCTATTGGCCCGCGTTACGGCTCACCTGCAAATGGCTCGGATGCGTCGCGAAGCCAGCGCGTCGCTGCGAGAGGGCGAAGAGCGCCTGCGAATGGCCCTCACCGCCGCCAGGATGGTTGCTTGGCGCGTGGAACCGTCAACAGGCAAGCTCGACGTGTCGGCCAATGCGGCCGACGTGTTCGGTCTGCTACCCGGCTCCACGCTCCTTCACAGTGATCAGCAATTCGGTTTGCTCCATTCCGACGATGTCGAGCGACACCGGGCCACGGTCAA
>JANOCN010000113.1:0-2192 GCA_031412185.1 Betaproteobacteria bacterium
GAAACGGTGCAAACACCAGCGGCAGCGCCACCATCAGCGACACCAGCCAGGCCGGCACGTTCAACTCCACAATCATGACCCGGTTCAAGGTGCCGTTGAGCAGCGCCATGGCCATGCCGACACTGACCTGGAATAGCGACAGGCGCAACAGTTGGCCCATCGGCAATTCACGGGTGGCTGCATCGGCGAACGGCATGAAGCGTGTGCCCACGCGAGCCCAGTAGCTGGCTAGCGTGGCGTTCAGCCGGAGCGCACTGTCTACAGGTTTCATGAGCGCGCAAGCTCCTGTGCCTGGGAGGTATAGAAACCGCTGGACACCCTTTCGGTACGCCCGGCTTTCCATTGCTTCAGCACGCGGTCCTCGGCCATCAGCTTGAGCACTTTGTCGCGGGCCATGGGTTCGATCCACGGTGCGCGGTCGCCGCGCGGAAACAGGCGCCCGACCGCAATCATGCTGGCCAGCAGCGGTGTACGCGGCGCAAACGTGAAAACAATCGACGTGGAAGTACGCGCCGCCAGTTGCGAGAGCGCGGCCACGGCGTCCTGCGTGCCATAGTGAATCACGGAGTCCATCGCCACCACATGGTCGAACTGCCCCAACGCCGGGTCCAGCATGTCACCACTGCGAAAGTCGACCCGCCCCGGTCCGGGGATCGCGGGCAAACGCTCGCGCGCCAGCTCTACCAGTGTGGGCGACAGGTCGATCGCCACCACTTCGGCACCCCGGCGCGCCGCCTCCACCGCCAGTGCGCCGGTACCACAACCCGCATCCAGCAGCCGGCGGCCGCGCAGGTCTTCAGGCAACCACGACAGCAGTTGCGCACGCATCCGGTCGCGCCCGGCCCGTACTGTGGCACGGATGCGCCCGACCGGCGCGTCGGAAGTCAGGCGTGCCCAGGCCTGCGCCGCCGTACGGTCGAAGTAGGTCTCGATCTGGCTTCTGCGGTCGGTGTAGGTCGAGCTGTCCATCAATCGAATCCCAGCAAATCAAAAATATCGCGGTCCTTCATTGGTACCGCATTCAATGGCTCGGTGCCAAGCCACAGCGACGCCGCCAGCCGCATGTACTCTTTTTGTACCGCCTCGAGTTCGGGTGAGTACTCCATCTCAAACAGGGTCGACTTTTTCAGGCGGCTGCGCCGGATCACGTCCAGGTCTGGGAAGTGCGCCGCCAGCTTGAGCCCGATCTTGTTGTTGTACTTGTCGATCTGGTCGGTGGCTGCGCTGCGGTTGGCAATTACGCCGCCGAGGCGCACGTTGTAATTCTTGGCTTTTGCGCCAATCGCCTGCACGATCCGGTTCATCGCAAAAATCGAATCAAAATCGTTGGCGGTCACGATCAGGGCACGGTCGGCATGCTGCAGCGGGGCCGCAAAACCGCCACACACCACGTCACCCAGCACATCGAATATCACCACGTCGGTGTCTTCCAGCAGATGGTGCTCCTTGAGCAGCTTGACGGTCTGCCCCACCACGTACCCGCCGCAGCCGGTGCCAGCCGGTGGGCCCCCGGCCTCCACACACATGACACCGTTGTAGCCCGGGAACACGAAGTCTTCCACGCGCAATTCTTCCGCATGGAAGTCCACCGTCTCCAGCACGTCGATCACCGTGGGCAGCATCTTCTTGGTGAGCGTGAAGGTCGAATCGTGTTTCGGGTCACAACCAATTTGCAGTACCCGTTTGCCCAGCTTGGAGAACGCGGCCGACAGATTGCTCGACGTGGTGCTCTTGCCGATGCCGCCTTTGCCGTAGATCGCAAACACCTTGGCGGTGCCAATCTTCAGGTTCGGGTCCAGCTCAACCTGCACGCTGCCCTCTCCATCCAGGCGCAGATTCTTGCGCACGCCAGGGTTTTTGATGTCCGGAAACGGAACCGTTGTGGTACTCATGGTGGTGTTTTCCTAGTGTGTGGTTTCGTTGTCCTGCGAGAGCGAGCAGCATTCAAGCCGGCGCCCCTTCGTAGACACCTTCGAGGCGATCTTCGAGCTCCTCGCCAGCCCGGCGCAGCGCGGCCAGCATGGCTGCGTCGGGTTGCCAGAACTTGCGCTCCGACGCTTCGAGCAGTCGGCTGGCGACACGGGCCGACGCCGTGGGATTTAGTTTTGCAAGCCGCTCGCGCATGGCCGGGTCGAGCATGAAGGTCTCGCTCAACTGCTGGTAGACCCACGGCTGAACCTGGCCGGTGGTGG
>JANOCN010000114.1:0-4353 GCA_031412185.1 Betaproteobacteria bacterium
TCCACACCGGTCGCTCGGCCGGTGTGACCGCAGGGCCGCCGACCAGGTCGCTGCGGATGGCGAAGGCCTGGATCGATTTGATTTTCACGCGCTGGTTCCGTATCGGGTTGGGTTGTGGTGGCAGGCGCCGGGGTCTGGCAACCTGCACTGGTGGATAGACTCTTACTGGCGGCTTATTGGCGTGCTTTGAGCCTTTGGATGACAAAGTTGAACCCTTCCCACGGAAGGTAGGGCGCAATGTAGGGGTCCTGGGCGCTCGGCCATCCGGTCCAGTAGGTGCTGTTGAACACCAGCGTGTGCAGTTCCTCCACCAGGGTGATCTGCGGCATGTCGGCCAGCACGATACGCGTCGCATCGCGCACCAGCTTCATGTACTCCGGGTCTTGTGCCGAAGGCTGGCGCGCTTCCATTTTGTCGAGCAACTCATTCAGGGTCGGGTTGTTGTAGCGCGAGAAAGCGCGGATATTTGCCACTTTCTGGCCAGGCGACGCAATGTATTTGCCGTGGTAGTGCTCCAGCGTCTGCCAGGGGTCATACAGGCTGCCGCAATGGAAACCGACCGCTGCGTCATAGTTGCCGGCACCAATAGCTTCGAAGTAGGCGGCGTCCTGGGTCGACCGGAACACCGTGTCGATGCCTGCAGCTTGCAGTTGGCGCGCCAGCACTGGCCCGATTGCGTCGCCCGATGGCGTGAGGATTGTCAGGGCCCACGGCTGTCCGTCGGGAAGTTTCCACTTGCCGTCGGCGGCCTTGGTGAACCCCTTGCCCATCAGCAAGGTCTCGGTCTTTTTGATGTCCAGCTTGTCGACCGCTGCCGCAGCCGTCAAGTCCTGCATTTGCGCGGTGTAGGCCTTCATGGTCCCGTAGGATGAAAACGGCATCGTTGCCTTGGGGTAGGAGCCCTCGAAGGCCAGGCTCACAATCTGGTCGCGATTGATGGCGCTGTTGACCGCCTGGCGTACTTCCAGGGTGTCGAAAGGCTTTTTCTGGTTGTTGAACACCAGCCGCAAGGTGCATCCGTCGGCACCGCCCCATACCGGCCCCGACGTGTTCCAGGACAGCAAATTCGGGTTGCGCGCCTTGGCTGCCTCGAAGTTGCCGGCCAGCAGCGAGCGACCCACGTCGATGTCGCCGTTTGCGTAGAGCTGTGGCAGCGCATCTGCGGTGGCTGGCCGGTAGATGATGCGCTCCGGGACGGGCATCGTGGCCATCTTGGCGCCCACGGCCCACCAGTTCGGGCGCCGGTCAAAAATTACACTGCCAGCGTCGGAGCGCACCAGTTTGTACGGCCCGGTTCCCACAGGCCAGCCCTTGGCGATATCAAAAAAGCCGAAGGTGCGCGGGTTCTGGTCTTTCCAGATGTGTTTGGGTACCGTCACAAAACGCGCGCCCTGGCCGGTTGCCAGAAAGTCGGACACCCAGCGCGGGCCGGGTTTCGTCAACTTGATCTTTACCGTAAGTTTGTCGGGCGCGGTCTCGGAGGCGACCCACTCCTTGATGGCGCTGGACATCACGATGTCCGGGGCTGCAAGCCGCAACATGCCGAGCGTGAAAACCACGTCTTCCGACGTGAACGGCTGGCCGTCGCTCCACAACACACCATCGCGCAGCTTGACCGTGACCTCGGTGAAGTCGCGGTTGTATTCGAAGCTGCTGGCCTGCCACGGCACCATCTTGTTGGTGTTGTGGTTGGTATAGAACAGGTTCTCGCTGACCGTGTAGTGCAGGCTGTTGCGCTGGTGCAGGAAAACGCCCGCATACGGGTTGAAGTTCGACGGCGAAGGCACCTGGTTGTAGTGGTCCCAGCCCTGGCTGATCAGCGTGCGGTTGCGCGGCACATCGGGCAGGCTTTGCGCCAGCACCGGAAAACTTGCCAGTTGCGCCGCCGCAAGCGCGAGCGCCCAAGTGGATATGGTTCTTTTCATACCTGTCTCCGTTTCTGAGGATTGCGCCGTTGCGCGCATTGAAGGAATAACATCTCTTGTTAACGATAACATGTTAACGTTCACATTAGACCATTGCAAGATGCACATCAAACTGGGGTTTTCCCTTGGATGCGGCGTGTTGTGCAAATTGCCTAGGCTTGCGGCAGGGCTGGTAGATATAGCCAACGGCTACGATTGCCGCGATTGAAAGGTTCTGTGGATGGCAAAGAGTTCGGTTCGAATGAGCGATGTAGCACGCCTGGTGGGCGTGTCCACCATGACAGTCTCGCGGGTGTTGAACCAACCCGACAGCGTGGCGCTGGAGACCCGCGATCGGGTGCTGCAGGTCATTCGGGCGCAGGGATTTGTGCCCAACGGGGTGGCTGGCAGCCTGCGTGCGCAGCGTGGCCACGGCGTGGCGTGTGTGGTGCCGCACATTGCAAACTCGGTTTTCAGCGACACCCTGCAGGGGCTCAACGACGCGCTGCGCCCGGCCAGCATGCATGTGCTGCTGGGAACATCCGGGTACTTGCAGAGCGAAGAGGCGCGCGTCCTGGAGGAATTCGCGCGCTTGCGTCCTGAGGCCATCGTGCTTTGGGGCACCCGCAGGCACGCCAAAAGCCGAGCCTTTCTCCGGCGCCTGGGCGCCCCGGTGATCGAGATCTACGATCTGGTCCCGGACCCGTTTGACCAGGTGATAGGTTTTTCCAACGAACTTGCGGTGCGTGCCGTAGTCGAGCGGCTGATTGCCAGCGGGCGCAAGCGTATCGGTTTTGTCGGCAATGCCAATGACCGCGACTTGAGCAGCGCGCAACGGGTAGACGGATGGCGGATGGCGCTGCAGGCGGCGCATATGACGGCTGATGGCTTGTTGTTTGAAGCGGAGGCCAGCGCCAGCGGCGGGGAAGACGTGTTTCGCAAGATCATTTCGTCGCATGTGGCGATTGATGCGGTTTGTTGTGCCAACGATCTGATCGGAATCGGAATCCTGAGCGAATGCCGCAGGCTTGGTGTTGCGGTGCCAGGCGAGTTGGCCGTCGCCGGTTTTGGCGACTTTCCGTTCTCGCAGATGTTCGCGCCCTCGCTCACTACGGTGCGCCTTCCGCGTTACGCCATCGGCAGGATGGCTGGTGAGCAGATACTGAAGCGTCTGGCCGGTGCCCCGGTGGAGCAGCGCGTGATTGATCTGGGTTTCGAGGTGGTGGTTCGCGCCAGCACCTGAGCTTTCACCGCACCGTGCTATTTTCCCGGCGCAACCACCGCGCCCAGCGGCACAGCAGTCACCCCGTTTTGCGGCGAGCCGTCTATCAGTTTGTCGGAATAGGTGAGGTAGACCAGCACATTGCGCTTTCGGTCTACCATGCGCACGACACGCAACTTTTTGAACAGCACCGAGATACGTTCGTTGAACATCTCTTCCTGGGTGTCGAGCGACTTGCCGGTGAACGAGATCGGCCCGACCTGCCGACAGGCGATCGACGCCTCGGCCTTGTCTTCTGCCAGTCCGATCGCACCCATCACGCCGCCGGTCTTGGCGCGTGACACATAACACGTGACACCATTTACCTTCGGGTCGTCGTAGGCTTCCACCACCACCTTGTGGTTGGCACCAAGCAGGATGAATGCGGTGGACACTTCGCCCACCTGGTCGGCCTTCACGCAAGCTATAAGTGCAAGTGAAAAGAAGATTGCCAATAGTTGTTTCATGAAGTGCTTTCAGGGTGACCACGGTACCAATACCTGTAGTGTTCGGTGAATCCAAACTGGCGGTAGAGCGTGCGCGCAGCGGTATTGCCGCTGCCAACTTGCAGGTAGGCCTGGCGCGCACCCAGCTCCCATGCGGCATGGAGCAGTCCACTGACCAGATGCCTGCCATGGCCTTTTCCACGCGCGTCGGGGCGGGTGACGATATCGAACAGGCCGGCCCAGCCGTCTTCCACTATCGTCAGGCCGGTAGCAACAATGGCGGCGCCGTCGCGTAGTACCAGCGCGTGCTGCTGCAGCGGCGAGCTTTGCAGCCGGGCCAGATGGCTGCTGCGGTAGTGGGGGGGCGAGCCGCGTAACTGGCCTACCGCCTCGACCCACTCGGGTAGCGGTATGGCTTGCGTGTTGCCACGGGCGATCTGCTGTGGGTGCATCATGGCAGCCTCTACCGCCGTGACTTCAAACTTCGGATAACCGAGTCGCGCGAGCTCCGCGTCCAGGCCGGACGGCTCGGAAAAAGGCGTGATGCGAAAGATCATCGGCAGGTTATGGTCGCGGTAGAGCTGTTCGCAATAGGCAATCTTGCCGGGCAATGGGCGCGTCGAGCCGTACACCGCGTTGACCGAGCGGGCGCGTTTGGCCTGGCCTGGCTGTAGCCGCAATAACCAGCCGTCGTACAGGAGTTGGCCCGGCGGTGCGGATGAATTCAGGCCCAACTCCTCGA
>JANOCN010000115.1:0-6269 GCA_031412185.1 Betaproteobacteria bacterium
GCGCTGCGGCGTGAATCGGCGCAGGTTTCAGCGAATGCTTCATTGGTGGCCCCGGAATTGGCACGCCGCAAACAGGCGCTGGAAGCGTTCCCGCTGGATTCGATTACGTTGGTTGGCAGCATGGTCCAGGCCGGCCAGCCAGTAGCGCTGGTCAAAGTCAACAGCTTGCTGTACCAGGTCAGACCGGGGGATTACCTCGGGCAAAACTACGGGCGAGTCACAAAAATCAATGAGACTGAGGTTGCCCTGCGAGAAATCGTGCAAGACGCTGTGGGCGAATGGATAGAACGCACAGCTGCACTGCAACTTCAAGAGAGGTCAAAATGAATAATCAGAATCGCTGGTTGGCGGGGTCGTTGTGGCGCCAGGGTTTGGTTGGGCTGTCGCTCCTGTTTGCGACCATGGCAGCGCTTGCGCAGACCGCCATCGAGGCGGTTTCCGGTTCGGTGCAAGGTGGCGCGGAAGTTATCCGTATTGACTTGTCCCAGCCGCTCACCGCTGTTCCCAGCGGTTTTTCGATCCAGTCGCCGGCCCGTATTGCCCTGGACTTCCCGGGTATTTCCAACGGCATGGGGCGCTCAACCGTCGAGATCAACCAGGGTAACCTCAGGTCCGTCAGTGTCGTGCAGGCGGGGGACCGAACTCGCGTGGTGCTGAACCTCAAGCAACCGACCGCCTACAAGGCGCAGATACAGGGCAAGTCCTTGCTGGTCGTGTTGGAGGCGGTTGCCGGTGCGGCACCAATGGTTTCGCAGGGTGCCACCTTCGCCGAGAGCCGCAACCGTGACACCTTGCCGATCAAGGATCTGGACTTCCGCCGGGGTGTGGAGGGTGCCGGGCGTGTGGTGGTCGCGTTGCCGAACAATCAGGTTGGTGTCGATGTGCGTTTGCAGGGCCAGACCATCGTTGTGGAATTCTTGAAGTCCACCTTGCCTGAAGGTTTGCGCAGGCGTCTGGACGTCGCCGACTTTGGTACCCCGGTGCAGACCGTGACTACTTTCCAGACTGGCGACCGGGTCCGTATGGTGATAGAGCCGCGCGGCCTGTGGGTGCACAGTGCCTACCAGAGCGACGACCAGTTCGTGGTCGAGGTCAAACCGCAGAAGGTTGACCCGACCAAGCTCAGCCAGGGGCCAGGGTACACCGGGCAGAAGCTGTCGCTGAACTTCCAGAATATCGAGGTTCGTTCGTTGCTGCAGGTAATCGCCGACTTCACCAACTTCAACATCATCACCTCCGACTCGGTCAACGGTGCCGTTACCCTGCGCTTGCAGGATGTGCCGTGGGACCAGGCACTCGACATCATCTTGCAGGCCAAGGGTCTGGGCATGCGCAAGACCGGCAATGTGTTGTGGATTGCGCCACGTGACGAGATCACGGCGAAGGAAAAGCTGGAACTGGAGTCTGCTGCGGCATTGCAGAACCTGGAGCCGCTGCGCACCCAGTCGTTTCAGATGAACTACACCAAAGCGGCGGACATCGCCGCCAGTCTGACCGCCAGCAGCACGACCGGCACTGGGGCCAACGCCAACAATGCCCGCATTTTGAGCGTGCGCGGCAGCGCCATTTCGGAGCCCAGGACCAACCAGTTGTTCGTGACCGACATTGCCAGCAAGCTGGCGCAGGTGCAGCAACTGATCGCCACGCTGGACATTCCGGTGCGCCAGGTGCTGATCGAGGCCAGGATCGTCGAGGCTTCCGATACCTTCGGCAAGTCGCTCGGAATCCGCTTGGGCGGCGGCATCAACCCAGCGGGTGGCGTGAAGCTGGTGAGCGTTGGCGGAAGCCAGTTGAATTCCAGTTTTGGCTCGTCCTATGTCGAAGGTGCGGCAGCGACCACGTCGGGCAGTTTTGTCAATCTTCCGGCGATTGGTCAGGGTGGCTACAGCCCGGCCAGTTTTGCGGTCTCGATATTCAACTCTGCGGCTAACCGCTTCCTGAATCTGGAGCTTTCCGCACTTGAGGCAGACGGCAAGGGCAAGGTGGTGTCCAGCCCCAGGGTGGTGACGGCCGACCAGATCAAGGCGTTGATTGAGCAGGGTACCGAATTGCCGTACCAGGTTGCGACCTCCAGCGGGGCCACCTCGATAGCTTTCCGCAAGGCCAACCTGAAGCTCGAGGTGACGCCGCAAATAACCCCGGAAGGAAACATCATCCTGGACCTGGACGTCAACAAAGATACTGTGGGCCAATCCACAGCAGCCGGTTTTGCCATCAATACCAAACACATCAAGACCCAGGTGCTGGTCGAGAATGGCGGAACGGTGGTGATTGGGGGAATATTCGAGCTGACCGAATCGGAAAGCGAAACCAAAGTGCCGCTGCTCGGGGATTTGCCCGGCGTGGGAAACCTTTTCAAGACACGATCGCGTCTGGCCAACAAGCAGGAGATGCTGGTGTTTATCACTCCCAAGATGATCGCAGACAAGGCGGCAGTGCGCTGAGAGCGTGAGAGCCTGCGACTGCTTCGGACGGCCTCCCCCGCTCTGAGCTTTTGCCGCGCGACGCGGCGCGGGATGCAAAATTGATATTCAGTCTGATCGGCCTGCCCGGGTCTGGCAAATCCACCGTCGGTCGCCAGTTGGCGCGCCGCTTGCAGCTTCCCTTTTTTGACTCCGACCACGTGATCGAGACCCGCCTGGGCTGCCCGATCCGGCAGTACTTCGAGCGCGAAGGGGAAGACAGTTTTCGGGATGTTGAGGCGGCGGTTATCGATGACCTGACCCGCAACCAGTTTGGCGTGGTGTCAACCGGAGGTGGTGCTGTACTGCGGGCGTCCAATCGCCTGCATCTCAAGCAGCGTGGCCGCGTGGTCTATCTCAAGTCCTCGCCGGACGAACTGTTCCGCCGGTTGCGGCACGACCGCAACCGGCCGCTGTTGCAGGTGGCGGACCCGCTGCAACGCCTGCGCGACCTGTATGCGCTGCGCGACCCGCTGTACCGCGAGACCGCACATTTCACGATCGAGACCGGCCGGCCCTCGGTATCGACACTGGTCAACATGATCGTGATGCAACTGGAGCTCGCCAGCGTCTGGCCACCCTCGGGTGACACGCCGCTCGCGTAAACTGCGCGCTATGTCCCTGCCGCCTCCGATCGATTGTGTGTCCATCGACCTGGGCGCGCGAAGTTACCCGATTCTTATCGCCGCTGGCTTGCTCGGCAAGCCCCAGACCTATGCCGACGTGCCTGCGGGCCATAGCGCGGTGATTGTCACCAACCCGACCGTCGCAGCCTTGTACGCCCGCCCATTGCGGGCCGCCTTGGCCGGTCGCTTTGCGCAAGTGCTTACTGTTGAGTTGCCGGATGGCGAAGAACACAAATCGTGGCAGACGCTGAATCTGATCTTCGATGCGCTGCTGCAGCATGCCTGTGATCGCCAGACGGTGTTGTTCGCTTTGGGGGGCGGTGTGGTTGGTGACATGACGGGGTTTGCCGCCGCATCGTTTATGCGCGGGGTACCGTTTGTACAGGTCCCCACCACATTGCTGGCCCAGGTGGACTCTTCGGTGGGTGGCAAAACAGCCATCAACCATCCGTTGGGCAAAAACATGATCGGCGCTTTCTACCAGCCGCTGCAGGTGGTATGCGACTTGCAGACCCTGGTTACCTTGCCCCAGCGTGAGCTGAGTGCTGGGCTGGCCGAGGTGATCAAATACGGTCCTATCGCCGACATGGAGTTTTTCGAATGGATCGAATCCCACATCGGGGCACTGCTAGCGCGCGATCCGCAGGCGCTGGCGCATGCGGTGAAGCGTAGCTGTGAAATCAAGGCCTGGGTGGTGGGGCAGGACGAACGCGAGTCCGGGCTGCGGGCGATCCTGAATTTCGGACACACCTTCGGCCATGCGATCGAAGCTGGGCTCGGGTATGGCCAGTGGCTGCATGGCGAAGCAGTGGGCTGCGGCATGGTGATGGCTGCCCACTTGTCGCAGCGCCTGGGACTGGTTGATACGGCGTTTGTCCAGCGTCTGGTGCGGCTCATCGAGGCCGCTGGTTTGCCAGTGCGCGGGCCGACTTTGGCGGATGCCCGACATACGGTCGGTGCCGCTGGAGCCAAGGCGAATGCGGAGCGCTACCTGGCGCTGATGCGCCTGGACAAGAAAGCCCTGGGTGGCGAGATTAAATTTGTTGTCATCGACGGCCCGGGACGCTCAGCGGTGCGCAGTGCCAACGATGCCATGGTGCGCGAGGTCATCGACAGCTGCTGCCAGCAGTGACGGCGTGAAAGCCAGTCCAGTGCACCCGCGCATTCGATCGCTTCTCTCGCTCTGACGCTATGGCCCTGGCTGTTTTTGCCTGCGACCCGGCCCGTTCACGCGGGCGCAGGTATGTGGAGGCACCGGCACCTGGGCGCACCGAGTATCAGCGCGACCGGGACCGGGTGATCCATTGCTCTGCGTTCCGCCGACTGGTCTACAAGACCCAGGTGTTTCTGAACCATGAAGGCGATCTGTTCCGCACGCGCTTGACCCATTCGCTGGAAGTGGCGCAATTGGGCCGGTCGATTGCGCGTTCTCTGGGTCTGGATGAAGACCTGGTCGAGGCAATTGCGCTGGCGCACGATCTGGGCCACACACCCTTTGGTCACGCGGGCCAGGATGCCCTGAATAGCTGCATGCAGCCGTATGGCGGCTTCGAGCACAACCTGCAAAGTCTGCGGGTGGTCGATCTGCTGGAGCAGCGCTACCCCAGTTTTGACGGCCTGAACCTGAGCTTTGAGGCGCGCGAAGGTATCCTCAAGCATTGTTCTGCCAGAAACGCCGCACAACTCGAAGCCACCGAGCCCACTTATGCAGATGGGCTGGGCGGAATCGGACAGCGCTTCCTGGAGCGTACCGAGCCCAGTCTGGAAGCGCAGTTGTGCAATCTTGCAGACGAAATAGCCTACAACGCGCATGACGTGGACGACGGCGTGCGCTCCGGCCTGATAACGCTGGAGCAACTCGAAGAGGTGACGCTGTTCCAGCGGTACCTGCGCCAGACCCTGAACCAGCACCCGCATCTGCGCGACGCGACGCAGGACCGCCGCCTGCTGTATGAAACTATTCGCCAGATGCTCAGCGCGCAGGTACACGATGTGATCTCCACCACACGGTCTGTGCTGCAAGCCGCTGCTCCGCCTCACGTTGCAGCCGTGCGCCGGCTCGGACCGCTGGTGCAGTTTGGCGACGCGATGGGCACCCAGTCGTCTGAGCTCAAGCATTTCCTGTTGCACAGCCTGTACCGCCACCCGCACGTCATGCGTACCACCGAACAGGCAAAACGAGTGGTTGCCGATCTATTTGGCGTGTACATGAACGCGCCCCAGCAAATGCAGGCCGGAAGCGGTGCGCGCCCGCTTCCGCCACATCCGATGCCGGGCGATCCCACGCAGTTGGCCCGGATGGTGGCCGACTATATCGCCGGCATGACAGACCGGCTCGCAGCGCGTGAACACGAGCGCCTGACCGGGCTGCGCTTGCTCGCGTGAAGGGCAGTTACCAGCGCAATGGCAACTGCCACGCCCACTGGCTGGTTATCCTGGCAGGCGTCTGTGCGGCGTCGCATGTTGGCAAATTGTCCCCGGCCCTACCGGCTCTGCACCGCGCCCTGGACATCAGCTTGCTGCAGGCGGGTTTGCTGCTGTCACTGGTGCAGCTAGCGGGCATGCTGCTGGGGCTGGTTCTGGGTGCGGCGGCCGATGGTGTGGGGCTCAAACGCAGCATGGCGGGCGGGCTGTTGCTGCTGTCGGCGGCAGCAGGCGTCGGCGGTTTGTCGCAGACTGCCGCCCACCTGATGCTGATGCGCGCCGTGGAGGGGGTTGGTTTTCTGCTGGTGGTTCTGCCCGCTCCGGCGCTGATTCGGCGCCTGGTCCCGCCTGCAGCAACCAGAAGTATGCTGGGTTACTGGAGTGCCTATATGCCGTTTGGCACGGCCCTGGCCCTGCTTGCTGGCCCGTGGGTACTGGACGCGCTGGGCTGGCGTGCCTGGTGGTGGTGTGTGGCCGCACTCTCCTTTGCCCTGGCCGCGTGCATCTGGGTTTGGGTGCCTGCGCAGGATGCGACCAGCGCACCGGCCCGGCCACTGGCCTCAAACGCAGCGAAGCAAGCTGCCGGTAGCTGGGCGTTGCGCCTGCGGCAAACCCTGTCTGCGCGCGGACCCTGGCTGGTAGCGCTGAGTTTTGCCGTGTATTCGGGGCAGTGGCTGGCCGTCATTGGGTTCCTGCCCTCGGTGGCCGTTCAAAGTGGGGCGTCTGGCGCGCTTATTGCCCCATTGCTGGCGCTGGC
>JANOCN010000116.1:0-5707 GCA_031412185.1 Betaproteobacteria bacterium
GCCGACCACTACACCCAGGCAACGTTGTTTTTTGAGAGCCAGACACCGGTCGAGCAGGCCCATATTGCAGCGGCGTTCCGGTTCGAGCTGAGCAAGGTCAGCGTACCAGCGATTCGCCTGCGTTCGATCGCGATGTTGCGCAATGCGTCCGAAGCGCTCGCCAAAAAGGTAGCTGAGGGTTTGGGTATCACCGAGTTGCCCGACCCGCTGCCCTTGGCATTGGCCAATCCTGCGGAACCGGAAGTGCGGGTATCGCCTTCCCTGTCGCTGATGGCGCGGCCAGGCGATGGATCGATCAAGGCGCGCGTCGTGGCACTGCTGGTGGGCTCAGGAGTGGTCGGTAAATCGTTATCCCAGGTGCGCGAGGCGCTGCTGGCGCAAGGCGCTATGCCGCGCTTCGTGGCTTCACGTATCGGGCCGGTGGCTACGGCCGATGGTGACACGCTGGACGTCGACGCATCGTTCGAAAACGCGCCCGGCTTCTTGTTCGATGCGGTGGTACTCCCCGATGGCGAGGAAGCGGTGCAGGCGCTAGGCCTTGACGGCGACGCGATGGCGTTTATCAAGGACCAATACCGCCACTGCAAGCCGATGCTCGCTTTGGGAGCTTCGCAGGCACTGCTGGACAAGGCTGATGTGCCAGCCCAGTTGCCGGACGGGAGCGACGATCCCGGCTTGACCGTTGCCACCGGTGACGTAGCGCAAGCGGTGGCTGCATTCATCAATGGTATTGCGAAGCATCGTCATCCACAGCGGGAAACTGACCCACCGATGGTTTGAAGCAGATCCGGAAGAATGCACCGACCAGTTCTTCCGCACGCCAGCGTTTGTGCGGGATCAGGCCGACGTGGCACTCAGCGCTGTTCGTGTCGTTCCAGCCCGCGGCGTCCCTTCTCTACCTCACTGCGCCGAGCGCCACATCAACCTGATCTGCGAGGTTGGCGAGCGCATGGTCTTCCGGACGCGGCGCACCAACCATGCTCGCCGCCGAGGATGCTTGGGCCTCGCCGTCCTCGGCTGCTACATGCGTAGTTGAATCTGGCGCGGTCCTACGGGTCAAGCCCGCTATGTCTGACACTCAGGATCTTCTGTGGTTCTTAAAGTTATTGGGTGGCATGTTTTTATGTCCACACAACACAAGGAGTTCGATGATGAAAACTGGCAATACCAAGACGTCTGAAACCCAGACTACGCAGGCCAACGGTAAGAAGACGGCTACACCCGGCAAAGAGCGCGCGTCAGATTCCGGCAGCAATGCCAAACCGAGCAGCAGCCGCTCCGCGAATCAGGGCGAGAAGAAGACAACCAATATCAGCAGGGATTGATAAGCTTGTGAGCGTTACGGCTGGCCGCGTGGGTGCCCCTAGTCGCACCCGGCCCAGCCCTCACTCCCCTGCAATAGCCGCAGCGGCGTTGGCGGGCGTAGAGACACGCGACAGAAACGCGTCGTAGCGTGACGCAAACAATGAGGGAACCTCAAAATACGGCAATGCACCGGTGCCGAAGACATCCACTACCCACTTGTCAGCAGCCCGCATGCGTGGCAACCCGTCGAAGCGGCTGAACTCGCCCCGTTCACCGTGCGCAATCCACACTGGCGGCTGCAGACGGGAATAGACTTTCGCGATCCCTGGCGTAAACAATGCGCCCGACAGAAAGGCCAGTGGCGCGAACCGTGCTCCGGGTTGCCGGGCCGAAACCAGGTCGTACTCGAGCAGTTGTTTGTCAATTGCAATGGATCCCCAGGTACGCCGCAGAAAATAGCGCACCGAAGGGCGGCTGGTAAGCGCGCGGAACAACGCTTGTGACCAGAGCGGCGTCTGCAGCAGACCCCGCAACCAGCGCTTTTCTCCGGTTTTGGTAGCCACGTACTGCGGCGGCCTGGCGGACTCCAACCCGGTGGGGCTCACCAGCGCTATGCTACGAAACCAGTTCGGACGCTCGAGCGCAGCCAAGGCTGCAAATTCGCACGCCAGCGATACGGCCATCACATCCACCACAGGCCCGAACCCGAGCCCCTGCACATGCCGCACAGCACGCAAAATCGCGTCTTTCATCATTTCAGGGGAATAATCGAGCGCGCCACGTTCCGATTGACCCCATCCCGGAAGGTCGAGAGCGATCACCGGCCGCTTGCTGGCGTAGAGCTCCACGATCGGGCGCACCTCAGCCGCTGATCCGGCAGCGTTCACGCTGTGTATGAGCACGAGCGGGCACGCATCGTGTCCGACACGCCAGTCTCGCGGTTGCGACACATAGACTGCCAGCCGGGGGCCGGCGCCGGCGATAAACTGAAGATCGGCAGGCAGCGCCAAGGGTAGCGACTGCGTGCCAGGCTGCGCGCCGCTTGGATTTACATGGGCCGGACTATAGGCAGGCGGGTTGGCCGACAAAACTGCTGCTGGTTGCGCCGCCGGAGCTACAGAATGCATGAGAAGCCTCGTGAAAAATGTTCCTCACATGATCTATCGGCCGACGGTTACCGAATGTCAGCAGCGGGTTGTTTGGCACGTAGGACAGCACACCCACGAAGCCACGCGCGTTCGCTAGGTTGGCTTCTTGCCCGCGTGCGTGAAAAAGAAACGCAACATTTCACCAGTAGCGTCCGGACCCGAGGCATCGGTGTAAGAGCCTGCGGGACTTCCACCGGCCCAGGCATGCGCAGCCCCGTGCACCAGCCAGTGCTCGGCTACCACCGTATCGCGGCTGTCGCGATATGACGTGCGCGTAACCCGTCGCCCCCCTGCAGCCACCGTCTGTTCCACCTGACGGGTGTTCGCGCCGGAGGCCGTGTTTGGCGCACTGTTTGCCAGATTGCCACGCACCGCTGCGATCACGTGGTCGCCGTTAGAAGGGTGCACGGTGCGGTCCTGGTCGCCATGAAAGACGATGGTCGGAACTGCGCTCCGGAATGTTGCTGCGCTGCCGGCATTGCCACTCTTCATCGCTTTGAGGGCACCTACCAGATCGGTCGCAGCACCGGCGGACAAACCCGAATGCACGCCCACCGCCGCAAACGTCTCTGGAAACAGGCCGCCCACAATTGCCGCCATGGCACCGCCGGCCGAAAGCCCTGCGATATAGACACGCTGCGGATCAATGCCGTATTGCAGCGTGACTGCCCGGCTCATGCCCGCAATCAAGGCCGCTTCGCCACCTTCGCGGCGCTGGTGGTTGTGCTTGAACCAGTTCCAGCAGCGCGAGGGGTTGGCTTCCTGCGCCTGCGCCGGATACAGCACGTAAAAACCTTGTTCCCGCGCCCGCTCGTTCATGCCGGTACCGGCGGCGAAGTCGTCCGGGTTCTGGGTGCAGCCATGCAGCATCACCACCAAGGGCAGCATACGTCCGGCGCTGCCAGGTGGAATATAAAGTTTGTAGGTGCGAGCAAGGGAACCCTCGGTATGGCTGCCACTGATGAACTGCCCGGTGCCGACGATTTCTGGTTCGCTTTCTGGAACGTGCGCTGACCCGGGCTGTGGCACAGCCACTTCATCTGGCACCGCGACCTCTGGCGCCACGACCTCAAATACACAGCCGTCAATCACCAGCGCCGAGTCCGCCTCGTTGACGGTGCCATCCTTGCTGGATGGCTGGTCATTGAACCCGCCGGGTTTCAGGGGCGCGGCCGGCGCCTCAGCCACCGATGGCCCGGCCCGCGAAGCACGCAGCGCCCGTTGAATGACCCGGGTGGCCTCTACCAGGCTGCCGGAGCGCGTAAGCCGGGTGGCGTCGCGCATCAGGTTGTACAGGGTATCTTTCATGCAAATTTATCCAGTGCCAGTTTGCCCGCCGCAGCCGACGCCGCGCTCACCAGGCTACCCCATGCCATGTCCACCAGCGTTACGCTGATGGGCCAGTTTTTCAGCGTAGCCAGGTTGGTCAGGTCATAGGTGGCGTACGCAAAGAAGCCGAACAGCGCGCCTAGTGCCAAGGTGCGGCTCCAGCCCGATGACGCTTCGCCAGGGGCTACTGCGAACACGACGATGCCGACCGCGTACACAATGTAAAAGACCACGGCGACCACCACATTCGGGCGTTCTGCCATCAAATGGCCGATCCCCTGCATGTAGAAAGACTTGGCGATCACGCCCAGCCAGAGCATGTCCAGGGCCACCATCACCACAAGCGTGGCTGCGTAAGCAACGAAATATTTGGTCATGCTGGAATGTTAACGTTGTGCGGAAACTCGCCAGACTATGTTTCCCACATCGTCGGCCACCAACAGTGCACCCTGTTTATCGAGTGTCACCCCGACCGGGCGACCAAGCGCATTTCCTTCAGGGCTCAGAAAACCAGTGAGTACGTCGATCGGTTCACCGACTGGTTTGCCGCCCAGGAACGGCACAAAAATTACTTTGTACCCGCTGTGCGGCCGCCGGTTCCAGGAACCGTGCTGCCCGATGAACAAACCATTGCTGAAGGCCGCAGGCAGTGTGGTGCCCGCTGCGCTCGCAAGGCCTAGCGGCGCGGTATGGGGACCGAGGGCGTAGTCGGGTGCAATAGCGGTCGCCACCAATGCTGGTTGCTGAGGCTTGACACGGGTGTCTACATGTTGTCCGAAGTAGCTGTAGGGCCAACCGTAAAATGCGCCGTCGCGTAGTGCGGTCATGTAGTCAGGCACCAGGTCACTGCCCAACTCATCACGCTCGTTGACCACTGTCCACAGCGCCGCGCTGGTTTGTTCCCAGGCCATGCCATTCGGGTTGCGCAAACCGGACGCAAAAATTCGGTGACCACCGCTGATGCGATCTATCTCCCAGACTGCGGCCCGCCCGGCTTCGACAGCCATACCGCGCTCAGCCACATTGCTGTTGGAGCCAACCGTCACGTACAGGCGCGCGCCATCAGGGCTGGCAATCAGGTTCTTGGTCCAGTGGTGGTTGATCGGGCCAGCCGGCAAATCCACCAGTTTTGTGCCAGGGTCCGAAATCTGCAAGGCACCCGCGACGTACGGGAAACGCAACACGGCGTCGGTGTTGGCGACGTAGAACTCGTTGTCCACCAGCGCCATGCCGAACGGCGAGTTAAGGCCCGCGAGAAACACCGACCGCTTGTCGGCGACGCCGTCGCCATCGCTGTCGCGCAGCAAAGTTATCCGATTGGCGCTGGGCACACCAGCACCTGCGCGTTTCATCACCAGCGCCGTGATCCACTCCTTGATGCCCTGGCCCTCTTTCAATTTGGCAGGTGCATTGCTTTCGGCCACCAACACATCGCCATTAGGTAACACCAGCAGCCAGCGCGGATGGTCCAGGTCGCGCGCGAACGCTACCACCTGCGTGCCGGCTGCAGGCACCGGGGTCTGACCCGCGAGCCATCCTTTGGCCGGCGCAATGTTTACAGTAGGGATCAGGCTGGTGTACGGCTGCGGCAGCGTTGGTGTTGGACCCGTTCCGGCAGAAACCGGCAGCGTAGCTACCTCAGTACACCCAATCAGCAGGCCGACCAGCGCCAGCATTGCGCTTACGCACGGCCAGGATCTCATGACTACGGGTTCGGTTCGTGTGCCGCGTCAAAGTCGCCCGGTTAGCAGCAAGACGATGATAACCACCACCACCAGCGCCAGACCACCGCTCGGGCCGTAACCCCAGCTCTTGCTATGACCCCAGGTAGGCAGCACGCCTATCAGAATTAATATCAGAATGATCAACAGTATGGTTCCAACGCTCATGGGAAGCTCCTTGTTTGTGTAGTAGTCAGTGGCGCG
>JANOCN010000117.1:0-1924 GCA_031412185.1 Betaproteobacteria bacterium
GGGTGGTCTCCAGGCCCCGCACCACCTCCACCAGTTTCATCTTGTGTACCGGGTTGAAGAAGTGCATGCCAACCACGCGTTGTGGCAGCTTCGCAGCGGATGCGATTTCGGTAATGCTCAAGGCGGAAGTGTTGGTCGCAATCACCGCATCTGCGGTGTAACGTGCTTCTGCATCCCGAACGATGGCTTGTTTGATGGCCAGGTTCTCGGTCGCGGTTTCTATCACCAGGTTCGTGGCCTGGGAAGTGGCCTCCAGCGACGGCGCCAGCAGCAGACGCCCCAGCGCAGCATCTGCATCGACCTGGTTACTCTTGCCCAGGCGCACACCGTCGGAAAGTATTTTTGCGATGCTGTCGCGCGCGCGCGCAAGCGCTTGCGGGCTGGTATCCACCAGCGTCACCGTGTGGCCACTGTTGGCAAATGCGTGCGCAATGCCGGTCCCCATCAGCCCGGCACCGACTACCGCTATCTGTTCGTTGCTCGTCATCGAAAAGTCTCCCTTCTAGGTAGTGCTAGTTTCCCGAGAACCGGGGCGCACGTTTCTCGCGGAAAGCAAGTGCTGCTTCGGCACGGTCGTCGGTGGGCATCAACAGCGCGAACAGCGTTTTCTCAAGCGCCAGCCCTGCATGCAGGTCCATCTCCAGCCCCGACCGCGCCGCTTCCTTCACATACGCAGTGGCTGCAGGCGGGCGCGCCGCTATCCTCGTGGCAAGCAGCAGCGCTTCTTCGACAAGGCGCGACTGGTCGGGCACCAAGCGACTCACCAGCCCGATGCGGTGTGCTTCCTGTGCGTCCACGCGGTCACCGGTGAGCAGCAGATCAAGCGCCCGGCCCAGCCCCACAATACGCGGCAGCCGCTGCGTTCCGCCGCCTCCCGGGATCAGACCGAGCCCGGTCTCAGGCAGGCTGAACTGGGCGTCTGGCGCGGCCACGCGCAGGTCGCAGGCCAGGGCTATCTCCAGCCCTCCACCCAGGCAGTAGCCGTGAATGGCCGCGACAACAGGTTTGGCAAGTTTGCCGATGCGATCGATCCAGGGATTGGCCAGCAAGCGGCGGCGCTCCTGCACCGAAGAACCAATGGCCCGGGCTTCCTTGATGTCAGCACCGACACAGAATCCGCGCGTGCCAGCACCTGTGAGCACGATGGCCGCATAGCCATCGTCGGCGTCGATGGACTCCAGCAGCTCCGGTAGCGCGGCGCGTATGTTGTTATTGATCGCGTTGCCGACGTCGGGCCGATTCAGCGTTACCAGCGCCACCCGGCCGCGTGGTTCAAACAGGACGGTTTCGCTGGAGCTTTGCATGGAGTTGTGCGGCAGGCCGGTTATGCGCGGATGCCGATGCCAGGTTTCGTGTGCGCAGCTACCTGGGACGCGCCTTTGGTTTTTGCACGGTCCCAGGTAGATGGCCCTACACCGCGTTCCCGGAGCTCCTTCTTGCGTACCTTCTCGGTCGGCGTGCGGGGCAGCGCGGCCAGGGCTTCGAAGTAGCGCGGAACCATGAAGCCAGGCATACGCGCCTCGCTCCAGTCAGCGACTTCAGCAAAGTTGATCGGGTGACCGGGCTGAGCCACCAAAAACGCCATCACCTCATCTTCACCGGCCTGCTGGTCGGCGGCCACACCGACCACGGCGCAGTCTGCAATGCTGGGGTGCGCCCGCAGAACCGCTTCCACCTCAAATGACGAGATGTTCTCGCCGCGCCGACGCAGCGCGTCCTTCACACGGTCTACAAAATAGTACCAACCTTGCGCGTCCCGCCGCAGGGCGTCGCCGGTATGAAACCAGAGATCGCGGCGCGACTCTATGGTTTTGTCCGGCATGCCCAGGTAGCCGCTCGAGATGGTGCCCGCTACCTTGTGGCGCACCAGCAACTCGCCTGCGTGGCCTTCAGGCACTTCTTCGCCGGTGTCCGGGTCGGCCAG
>JANOCN010000118.1:0-4317 GCA_031412185.1 Betaproteobacteria bacterium
CGGCAACACGCGTGGTCGTACTCGCAGATCGAAGGGAAGGTCCAGCTCGGCGTCGAACAGGTCAAGAGCGCCGGCATTGTGATCAACACGGTCGGGCCGCGCACCATGCAGACGGTGCTCGAGTTGCCCGGGGAAGTGAAGGCCGATGAGAAAGGGCGACAGATTCTCGAAGCGTTTCTCAGCGAAGCCACCACCGACTCGACACTGATCACCATCACCGCCAATCGCTCACCAGCCCTGGGCCACCGAATGCCTGGTTGTTGAAGACACCGGTCAACAAGGCACCGACGATACCGCCAACCCCGTGGACGCCGAAGACGTCCAGCGAGTCGTCTGCGCCCAGCATTTTCTTCAGGCCATTGACACCCCACAAGCAGGCGAAGCCAGCCACAAATCCAATCACCATGGCGCCCATCAGGCCGACGTTTCCGCAGGCCGGAGTGATTGCCACCAGACCGGCCACCGCACCCGAGGTAGCACCCAGCATGGAGGCTTTGCCCTTCATCAGCGCTTCACCGATACACCATGCCAACACCGCCGCCGCAGTCGCCGAGAAGGTATTCATGAAGGCCAGCACCGCGCTGTTGCTGGCTTCGAGCGCCGAACCGGCATTAAAGCCGAACCAGCCCACCCACAGCAGGGCAGCGCCCACCATCGTCAGCGTCAGGCTGTGCGGTGCCATGGCCTCTTTGCCGTAGCCGGTGCGTTTGCCGATCACGTAGGCGCCCACCAGGCCGGCCACTGCCGCGTTGATGTGCACCACTGTTCCGCCGGCGAAGTCCAGCGCCCCCCACTGCCAGATCAAACCGGCTTTGGCGGTCATGGCATCGGCGACTTCCTTGGTCGCATAAGCGTCCGGGCCCATCCAGTACCACACCATGTGGGCGATCGGGGCGTAGCTGAAGGTGAACCAAAGCGCCATGAACAGCAACATCGCCGAGAACTTGATGCGTTCGGCGAACGCGCCAACAATCAGGCAGCAGGTGATGGCCGCAAACGTGGCCTGGAACGCCATGAACAGCAACTCGGGAATCACCACTCCCTTGCTGAAGGTGGCCGCCATCGTGAACTCACCTTTCATCGGGTCAAACATGCCCTTCATGAAGAGCCGGTCGAGCCCGCCGACGAACTGGTTGCCTTCGGTAAAGGCAAGGCTGTATCCGTAAATACACCACAACACCACAATCATCGAGAAGGTTACAAAAACCTGCATCAATACCGACAGCATGTTCTTGCTGCGCACCAGACCGCCGTAAAACAGTGCCAGTCCCGGGATCGACATCATGATGACCATCATGGTCGCAACAATCAGCCAGGCGACGTCTCCCTTGTTCGGGACCGGTGCCGGTGCTGCCGCGGCAGCCGGGGTTGCAGCAGCAGCGGTTGCGGCAGCAGGCGCCGCTGATGCGGCAGCTTCCGGTGCCGACGCAGCCGGTGCGGCTGCAGAAGTCTCGGAGGCTGACGCAGCAGGCGCGGCGGTTTGGGCCAGAGCGACCGAACCACCGACCAGCAAACTCCAACCGAGCGCGAGAGATATCAATATTTTTTTCACAGAGCTTCCTTTCCGGTTTCGCCGGTACGAATCCGTACGACCTGTTCCAGGTCGTACACAAACACTTTGCCGTCACCGATCTTGCCGGTACGCGCTGCCGCTTCGATAGCCTCAATGACGCGGTCCACCAGGTCGTCGGTCACAGCGGCTTCGATTTTTACCTTGGGAAGAAAATCGACCACGTATTCCGCGCCTCGGTACAACTCGGTATGGCCCTTCTGGCGACCAAAACCCTTGACCTCGGTCACGGTAATGCCCTGTACGCCAATGCCCGACAGGGCCTCGCGCACCTCATCAAGCTTGAAGGGCTTGATAACCGCTGCTACTAGTTTCATGATGGGTGCTCCGGGTTCAGAAGTTGTATTTGATGCCAAGAACCAGGGTGTCGTTGCCGGTGTATTTGCCAGCGGAAGAGCCGCCAAATGGACCCACCACGTACGAAGCGCGCTTGGCGTTGGTTCCGATCGCTGCCGCACTGGCCACCAACCCGTTGCCAAAATCGTAGTTCAGCGTCAGGGCATAGTCGGTGTAAGAAAATTGGCTGTTGCTGACGCCGCCTGGTGAACCCGCAATACGCTGACGGCCGACGTGCGGCACCAGACTCCAGCCCTTGCCGAGGTCAAAAAACGCACTCAAGTCCAGGTAGCCGCTGTTGTGGCTGTCGGCAAATCCGAACGTGTTGGTAACTGCGTGCGAATACTTGGCCGTAACCGGACCAAACGTAAGCGCACCATACAGTTCGGTGGTTGCCGGGCTGGGGGAGTAGCCTTTGTGGCTGGGGTAGATGTAGCCTAATACACCCAGGTCATAACCAAAATCACCCACCGCGCCTTTGTAGCCGGCGTAAATGTCGATTTCGGTGTTGGAGCTGTTACCTACCGTGTCCTTGATCCATTTGATGTTGGATGCCCAGGCGCCAAGGTAGAAGCCACTCTTGTGGGCGAAGTCAACCCCGCCGAAGATGGACGGGTCAAGGCGGGTCTGGCTGATGCCGCGAAAACGGTAATCAGTATTGACACCCACGTTGAACCCCAGCGTGTAGTCGGGCTCGGGCGCTTTGGCCTGGGCGAAAGCGCTGCTTCCAGCCAATGCAAGACACAAAAGTGGCATTGATTTGATTTGCATGATGTTCTCCAAACAGCAGTTAATAGACAAGCGGGCGATGCACATACCGTGCCACCCGGCGGTGAATAGCGGCGAAAAATGTCTGGGGACATGTGCACCAAATGATCAGGCCTCGAGTTAAGATAAATTTATACACATCCAGTTTGCACCATCATGGTGCTCTACTGCATGGCACCGTCCGACTGCGGTGCACCAAATTAAGGAGTCGTTGTTATGAGCCTGTCTTTGGTGCAAAGCCGTGCATTGTTGGGGTTGGATGCACCCGCCGTTACGGTCGAAGTGCATCTGGCCAATGGCTTGCCGAGCTTCACGTTGGTGGGCTTGGCCGATGTAGAGGTAAAAGAAGCGCGCGAGCGGGTTCGCTCTGCCATTCAAAACGCCGGCCTCGAGTTTCCGCACAACAAGCGCATCACGGTCAACCTGGCACCTGCCGACTTGCCCAAAGACTCGGGGCGGTTCGATTTGCCGATCGCCATTGGCATACTGGCGGCCAGCGGGCAGATCCATGCGCCCGCACTGGCAGGGCACGAGTTTGCGGGGGAGTTGTCGCTCTCCGGCGAATTGCGTCCGGTGCGCGGGGCATTGGCGATGAGCCTGGCGCTGCATGCAGGGCGCGTTCTCACGCGCCTGGTATTGCCGCCTGGCAGCGCCGAAGAAGCCGCGCTGGTGCCGGATGCCCAGGTCTACCGTGCCCACCATCTGCTCGACGTGGTACGCCACTTCCTGCCGCCCGAAGCACAGAGCGCGGCACCGGAACCCGGCCCTGGGTGGCAAAGGGTTACGGCGGCTGCGCCCACAGCTACTGCCCAGTACGACGATCTGGCTGACGTCAAAGGCCAAACCGGGGCCAAACGCGCGTTGGAGATCGCAGCGGCCGGCGGCCACAGCGTCTTGCTCACCGGCCCACCCGGATCGGGAAAGTCCATGCTGGCGCACCGATTCGCGGGCCTGTTACCCCCCATGACGGTTGAGGAGGCGCTGCAAAGTGCGGCACTGGCCAGCCTGGGTGGGCGCTTCTCGCTGGAGCGCTGGGCGACAAGGCCCACCTGCAGCCCGCACCACAGTGCCAGTGCCGTGGCGCTGGTGGGCGGCGGGTCGCCACCGCGGCCGGGCGAAATTTCGCTGGCGCACCACGGCGTGCTTTTTCTGGACGAGCTGCCAGAGTTTCCGCGCGCTGCACTGGAGGCGCTGCGTGAACCCCTGGAAACCGGCACCATAACGATCTCGCGCGCAGCACGCCGCGCAGAATTTCCGGCCCGTTTTCAGCTCATCGGTGCCATGAACTCTTGCCCCTGTGGATATTTGGGCAGCGCCCACAAGAGTTGCCGCTGCACGCCGGACCAGGTTGCGCGCTACCAGGGGCGGCTCAGCGGTCCCCTGATGGACCGCATTGATCTGCATGTGGACGTACCCGCCATGCCCAGCACCGAGTTGATGCAAGCCCTGCCGGGAGAGTCCACCGAAACCATCCGCAGCCGCTGCGCCGCCGGACGACAGCGCGCCATCGACCGCCAGGGGAAAGCCAACCATGCCCTGCAAGGCAAAGAGCTGGATCTGCACCTGCTGCTCGACGATGCAGCCGCAAAGTTTCTCAACGTCGCCGCCGCGCGGCTCGGCTGGTCTGCGCGCGGAACCCACCG
>JANOCN010000119.1:0-5645 GCA_031412185.1 Betaproteobacteria bacterium
TCCTGGCCGGCTCTTGGTTTTGGGATCTGGTTGCTGGTGCTTCTATGGAACGTGCCAGGGTTCGGGCAAGCGCCGGGAAACGGGTGGTTGTACGCAAAACTCGGCATCGTGGTTCTGGCACTGGCTTATCAGCATGGCTGCGGTGCCTTGCTGCAAAAGTTCAGGCTGGGCAGCCGCCAACGCAGCCATGTCTGGTACCGATGGTTCAATGAGGTCCCTGTCCTGTTGTTGGCGGGGGCGGTAATCCTGGTGGTAGTCAAGCCATTTTGACCTAGCTGATGCAAAAAACGTCTGCCTGGCCGCTGGCATTGATTTATGTCGGCTTGATCCTGTATGCCAGTCTGTACCCTTTCAGTGACTGGCGCGACCAGGGCATCGCCCCTTGGGCCTTTCTTTGGGCATCCCTGCCCAAGTACTGGACCGGTTTCGACGTTGCATCGAATGTGCTGGGTTACGCTCCCGCCGGGTTTTTGCTGGCGCTGACGGTGTGGCGTACCGGCCGCGGCAAAAGGCCGATGTTGCAGGCGACCCTGGTGTGCAGCGCGTTGGCGCTGGCGATGGAGACCTTGCAGAGCTACCTGCCTGCGCGGGTGCCCTCCAATGTGGATCTGCTGCTGAACACGGCGGGCGCGTGGGGCGGGGCGGTGGCTGCGTCCGGGCTTGAGAGGCTGGGTGCCATTGACCACTGGAGCCGGATCCGTGCCCGCTGGTTTGTAGACGATGCAAGCGGCGCACTGGTGCTGCTCGCACTATGGCCGGCCGCGTTGCTGTTTCCAGCTGCTGTTCCTCTGGGCTTGGGCCAGGTGATGGAGCGCCTGGAGATGGTGTTGTCGGACCTTCTGGAGGACACGCCATTTCTGGACTGGGTACCTTTGCGCGACATGGAGCTGCAGCCACTGGTGCCCGGCGCGGAATTTGTATGCGTCTTGCTGGGGGCCCTGATCCCGTGCCTGTTGGGCTACTGCATCATCCGCGGTTGGCCCCGGCGGATCGTATTTGTGCTGTTCACCATCGTGGCTGGCGTGTTGGGCAGCGCGCTGTCGGCGGCGTTGACCTATGGGCCGCAACACGCCTGGGGCTGGCTGTACCCACCCGTGGTCGCTGGACTGGGCGTGGCACCAGTGCTGGCTATCGTCGCGGCGGGCATTCCCCGGCGCGTGAGTGCTGCCTTGGCTTTGTTGGCGATGGGAATTTACTTGAGCCTTCTCAACCAGGCCCCCGCCGACCCGTACTTCAGCCAGACGCTGCAGACCTGGGAGCAGGGCCGCTTCATCCGGTTTCACGGCTTGGCGCAATGGCTCGGATGGGTGTGGCCCTATGCTGCCCTGGTTTATCTGTTGTCCCAGATCTGGCGCCAGGACCGGAAAAACTAGAATCCTCATATGAGTGAAAACAAACCGGACGACGCCAGTGCAGACGCGCCGTATTACGCGCAGCATATTTTTTTCTGCCTGAATCAACGAGCCAACGGCGAAGCATCCTGCGCCGATCATGCGGCGCAGGCAGGATTTGACCGCTGCAAGCAACAGATAAAAAAAGCCGGTCTGTCCGGACCGGGCATGGTAAGGGTCAACAAGGCCGGTTGTCTGGACCGGTGTGCTGCCGGGCCGGTGGCCGTGGTCTATCCAGAGGGGGTCTGGTATTCATATGTGGACGGGCACGACATTGACGAAATTGTCGAGTCCCACCTGAAAAAGGGTAAGGTGGTCGGGCGCTTGGTTACTCCGGCCCACCTCGGGCGTTAAGAACCTGTCCGTGAAAAAGACTCCTCTGCTTTGTCCACGAGAAAGCTCTATGCCAAGGGTTCGCCCGGCCCGACCTGGCACGCATCAGCCCCAGACGACAGGTGAACGCATCCACTGAACGAGTCACACTGGCTGGTCCCGCAGGCGCGCTGGATGTACTGCGCGACGCGGCGCTGCTAACGGTCGGCCAGAACCTGCAGGGAGTCGCGGTGATTGCCCATCCCCACCCGCTTTTTGGCGGCAGCATGGACAACAAAGTGGTGCAGACGCTTGCACGTGCCATGACGCAATGCGGCTGGCACGCAGTGCGTTTCAATTTTCGTGGTGTTGGCAGCAGCGCAGGTGTGTATGACGAGGGGCGCGGCGAGCTGGAAGATATGCTTGCCGTGATCAGCCAGTGCGCGCCAGAAGGGCCGTTGGCTCTGGCCGGATTCTCGTTCGGCGCGTTTGTCGCCAGCCGTGCAGTCGAGGCCCTGCACACGGTGCGGGACATCCAGAAAATCGTGCTGGTCGGCACCGCAGCCACCCGTTTTCCGGTTGCGGTGCTGCCAAAAGACCTGCTCGAACGTGTGTTGGTAATCCATGGCGAGGCAGACGACACGGTTCCGTTGATCAATGTACTGGACTGGGCGCGGCCCCAGGCACTGCCAGTTACGGTTGTGCCGGGAGCCTCACATTTTTTTCACGGACAATTGCCGCTTTTGCGCAGCCTGGCGGTGCGCCATCTGCGTTGCGCAGTCTGAGCCTGCATTTCTGCACTGCTGCATCCCGCTTGTCGCGGCAGTGGTAGCCGATGCACGCCGCTGGTACTTTCATCCCATACTTTCCCCACATGAAACACCTTATTTTTGCCATGACCGCAGCCTGGTCGCTGGCCGTCGCCGCGCAGGCACCCCAGCCGCCCGAGATCGCGGCCCGTTCGTACCTGCTGATCGACATCACAGCCAACCAGATGCTGGCCCAAAAGGATATTGACAGTGCTGTCGAGCCCGCTTCCTTGACAAAACTGATGAGTGCCTATCTGGTGTTCGATGCCCTGCGCAACAAGAAAGTGGAGATAAAGCAGACGCTGCCAGTGAGCGTGCGGGCCTGGAAGATGGAGGGCTCCCGCATGTTCATCGACCCCAAAATGGTGGTGCCGGTGGAAGACCTCATCAAAGGCATGATTGTCCAGTCGGGTAACGACGCTACGGTGGCGCTGGCGGAGGGTGTCGGTGGCTCGGTCGAAAACTTTGTAGTGCTGATGAACCAGCAAGCCAAGGCCCTGGGCATGAAAACTACCGTGTACAAAAACCCGGAAGGACTCACCGAGGCTGGCCACAGTACCACCGCACGGGATCTCAGCATTCTTGCGACCCGGCTGATGCGCGATTTTCCGGAATACGTGGGCTACTACGCCATCAAGAAATACCGCTACGCGGGCACCCCGGCGACCAATGACAACAACCGCAATTTGCTGCTGTACCGCGACCCTTCGGTCGATGGCCTGAAAACCGGGTTCACCGAAGCGGCCGGCTACTGCATGATCGCGACCGCCAGACGAGACTTCCCCAATCTCGTCCAGCCAGGAGCATCGCCAGGCTCTGCAGAGGCGTCGGGTGGCAGGCGCCTGTTGTCGATTGTTTTGGGGGCCAGCAGCGAAAACGCCCGTGCCAACGAATCGCAGAAACTGCTGAACTGGGGCTACACCGCATTTGAGGGGGTCAAGCTGTTTGACGCCAATCAGGCGATTGCGGCACCAGCGGTCTGGAAGGGCAAGGAGCCCACACTCGCGCTGGGTCGAACGCAGTCCGTGGTGGTAGCAGTGCCTGCCGGTTCAGCTTCGAAGGTCACCACTGAAATCGTGCGGCCGGACCCGCTGGTGGCCCCGTTTGCCAAGGGCCAGGCGGTCGGAACGCTGAAGGTGTCGGTCGGCGGACAAGCATTGGCCGAACTGCCGTTGGTCGCGTTGCAAGGTGTGGCCCAAGCGGGCATTCTGGGACGCGCCTGGGACGCGATTCGTCTGTGGATTAAGTGAGTCGCCCATGCTGTAATCGCACGTGGCAGGTTCAGTAAAGGAGATCGACCATGCGAAAAATGCTTGTTGGCGCCGGTGTTGTGGCTTTGTTCACGGTCGGCAACGCGCTGGCTACAGAGGTGACGCTGCGCATCATGGAGACCACCGACGTTCACATGAACCTGCTCAGCTACGATTACTACCAGGACAAGGCAACCGACCAGTACGGCTTGGCCAGGTCGATCACGCTGATCAAGGCGGCGCGTGCCGAGGTGCCCAACAGCCTGCTGTTTGACAACGGCGACCTGCTGCAGGGCAATCCGCTGGGTGATGTAGTCGCCAAGATCCGGCCGTTGAAGGACGGCCAGGTCCATCCGGCGTACAAGGTGATGAACCAGATGGCTTATGACGCCGCCAATCTGGGCAACCACGAGTTCAATTTCGGCTTGCCGTTTCTGCGCCGCGCAATTCAGGGGGCCAATTTTCCGTATGTCAACGCCAACGTCTATCTGGACGACAGCGACAAAAACAGCGCCAATGCCAAACACGCCTTCACGCCTTACGTGTTGCTCGAGCGGCAGCTCAAGGATGCGCAGGGCCAGCTTCACGCACTGAAAGTCGGGGTGATCGGCTTGGTGCCGCCGCAGATAATGCAATGGGACAAGGCCAACCTGGAGGGTCGTGTGGTGGTGCGCGACATGGTGGAGGTGGCGCGCAAATACGTTCCGGAGATGCGGGCGAAAGGTGCGCAACTTGTTATCGTGATCCCCCACTCCGGGTTTGAGAAGGGGGAAGTCGGGCAGTTTGGCGAAAACGCGGTGTCGCGGCTGGCAGAGATTGCCGGCGTGGATGCCATTCTTTTCGGCCACGCCCATGCCGAGTTCCCCAGCCCGGCGTTTGCTACGTACCCGAAAGTCGACATCACGCGCGGCACCATCAATGGGGTTGCTGCCGTGATGCCAGGGCGCTGGGGTGACCATCTTGGAGTGATAGACCTGACGCTGGACCATAGCGGCGGCAACTGGAAGGTGCTGGACAGCAAGTCCACCATCCGTCCGATTTTTGACCGGGTCGCCAAGAAATCGGTCGCCGATGCCGATCCCCTTGTGGAGAGGACCATAAGCGAAGAACATGCACAAACGCTGGCCTATGTACGCGACAAAGTGGCCACCAGCAGCGCACCCATCTACAGCTACTTTGCCCTCGTTGCAGACGATCCGTCGGTGCAAATCGTGTCGAATGCCCAGATTGCCTACGTAAAACGGGCGATGCAAGGTACGGAGTACGAGAAGTATCCGGTGCTGTCGGCGGCCGCGCCTTTCAAGTCCGGTGGTCGGCAGGGTTGGGCGTATTACACGGACATTCCGGCTGGCCCGCTGGCGATCAAACATACGGCCGACCTGTATATCTACCCTAACACCTTGAAGGCGATGCTGTTGACCGGTGCCGAAGTTCAGGAATGGGTTGAAATGTCGGCTGGCCAATTCAACCAGATTGACATCAAGGGCGCACCCCAGCAGGAACTGATCAACAGTGCGTTTCCATCCTTTAACTTCGACACGATGGATGGTGTCACTTACGAGTTGGACCTGACACAGCCGGCCAAGTATGCCGTCAACGGCAAGCTGGAAGTAGCCACTGCAAACCGGGTCAAGAACCTGCGTTTTGATGGCCAGCCCATCAAGGCGGACGCAAAATTCATTGTGGCAACCAACAACTACCGGGCCTTCGGTGGCGGAAACTTCCCCGGGTTGGGTGCTGCAAAAGTCGTATTCGATGCGCCCGACGAGAACCGCCAGGCGCTGGTGGAATACCTGACACTGGTCGAAGTGCTCACCCCCGGCAAAGCAGTCAATCCCACCGCCGACGGCAATTGGCGCATTCGTCCAGTACCCGGTGTGAAA
>JANOCN010000120.1:0-4593 GCA_031412185.1 Betaproteobacteria bacterium
GCCACCAGCGTCATGGTCATGGCCACAATCGCAAACCCGACCTCGCGCGCGCCTTTGATGGCCGCCTGAAACGGTGTCATGCCTTCTTCAATATGCCGGTAGATGTTCTCCAGCATCACAATCGCGTCGTCCACCACCAGACCGATGGCCAGAACCAGCGCGAGCAGTGTGAGCGTGTTGATGGTGAAACCAGCCAGCGCATCAACGCAAAGGTACCGATCAGTGCGACCGGAATCGTGAGCAGTGGAATCAGCGACGCGCGCAGGGTGCGCAAGAACACGAAGATTACCAATGCCACCAGTACCACCGCCTCGGCGACCGTCGTGTACACCGCCTTGATCGAACGGTCGATGAAGACCGAGTTGTCGTTCGCCACCTCTACCGTTACACCGGGCGGCAAGTCGCGCTCGATCTTGCCCAGCAGTTGGCGTACGCCAGCCGACAGGTCCAACGGGTTGGCGGTTGCCTGGCGTATCACCCCAAGGGCTACTGAATCACGCCCGTTCAGGCGTACGCTGGAGCGTTCGTCCACCGGGCCACTCTCAACCCGCGCCACATCGGCGATGCGTACCGGCAAGCCGTTGACAGTACGAATCACCACTTGCCGGAACTCGGCCGGGCGACGCAGATCGGTAGCAGCCGTGACGTTGAACTCGCGCTGGGAGCTCTCGATGCGACCGGCCGGCACCTCCAGATTGGAGCGGCGCAGCGCATCTTCCACGTCCTGCACGGTGAGGCGGAACGCAGCCAGTTTGTCCGGGTCGAGCCAGATCCGCATGGCAAACTTGCGCTCGCCGAATATGGTCACGTCGGCCGCGCCAGGTGCGGTTTGCAGCACCGGCTTGACCAGCTGGTTTGCCATCTCGGACAGTTGCAGCGCGGTATGGGTGTCCGAGCTCATCGCCAGAAAAATTACCGGAAACGCGTCTGCCTCGACCTTGGCAATTACCGGCTCGTCGATGCCCTGCGGCAATCGCTGGCGCACCCGTGAAACCTTGTCGCGCACGTCGGCAGCGGCCGAGTCGGCATCGCGGCTGAGCGCAAAGCGGATCGAAATCAGGCTGCGCTCCTGGCGACTGATCGACGTGATCACATCCACGCCTTCGATGCCGGCCAGCGAATCCTCCAGAATCTTGGTGACCTGCCCCTCGATCACCTCGCTGGACGCGCCCCCGAAACGGGTTTGCACGCTTACCACCGGCTCATCAATTTTGGGGTATTCCCGCACCGAGAGGCGGTTAAAGGAAACCGCCCCGATCAGCACGATCAGCAGCGACAACACGGTCGCAAAAACCGGGCGGCGGATGGATGTTTCGGCCAGTTGCATTGCGCTAATCCTTCACGTGTCAGGGGCTCGGCGCGGCGGCGCTCGCCGAGGCACCGCTTCTGGCCGGTGCGGCGGCACTGGCACCCGGGGCGGGCGGGCGGCTCAGGTCAACAATACGCAGCGAGGTGCCGTCTCTCTGCAATCGCTGCTGCCCGGCAACTACCACGGTTTCGCCTTCAGCCAGGCCTTCGGTAATCTCGACCTTGCCCAGTTGCCGGGCGCCCAGCTTGACTTCCTGACGCGCCGAGACCAGCTTGGTATCCGCAGTTGCCAAAACTGCGCCCGGCGCAGGCTCGACGACCTTGATGACGAATTGCCGGCCGCCCTGCGGCACGATGGCCTCCTCCGGCACGACGATGGCGGCCTCCTTGATGGCAAACACGGTGGTAACACGCGCAAACATGCCAGGGCGCAGTGGGGCCGGGCTACCGCCGGCACGAGCGCCAGCCCCACCCGCACCGCCCGGTCGAGCGCCACTACCTGGTCCGCCCATCGCAAGCGACTGAGCGGGAGGGCGACCACCTGTGGGCGCGCTTGCAGCCGACGCGTTTGGCCGCGCCATCGAAGCTGACATGGCGTCTGCCGACCCAGGGCATCCAACACCGTCACCAGGCATGCGTGTGGCTACAGGCCGCGCATCGGTGGCCGCAGCAGGGACTACTGCGGCACGGGCTGGTCGGTTGGGCGGGCCAGGTCGGGCCATCGATGCGCCGGATGCCACGCCGGGTCTGGCAGCGGAAGCTGCGCCCGCTGCCCCTGGTGCCGCGCCCCCAGGGCCACCAGGACCGCCCGGGCGACCCCCGCCTGACGCGAGTGCCTCACCCATGGTGTTGGGCAATACAGCACGTACCCCGACCGAACGTCCGTTCACATCGAGCAGCGGGTCGATGGCCTCCACCGTGGCCTTGAAAACACGGCCGGGAAACGAGTCCAGCTGCAGCTCCACGGTCTGACGCGGCCGCAGCTTGTTCTGGTAGCGCTCGGGCAACCGGAAGTCGACATACATACTGCTGATGTCTTCCAGATTGATCAGGTCGGCACCGTCCTTCACATAGTCGCCCAGGTTGACGTTGCGAATACCCACGGTGCCATCGAACGGCGCAATGATCGCCATGCGCGACTGGCGGGCGCACGCCAGCGCCAGTTGCGCCTCGGCCACTTGCAGATTGGCCGAGCTCTCTTCCAGCACACGCTGGGCTACAAAACTCTGCGCCACAAGCTCCTGGTTGCGCTTGAAGTTCGCCTGCGCGATGGACACCTGTGCCTGGGCCTGCTTTATCTCTGCGCGTTGCAGCGTGTCGTCCAGCTGCACCAGCATCTGGCCCCTGCGCACCGTGGCACCGTCCGAGAAGCCCAGCTCGCGCACCCGCCCGGCAACTTCCGGGCGCATCATCACACTCTGTCGCGACCGCAGCGAACCGACGGACTGGGCATCATCGCGCAGGGTGGCACGTTCCGCCTTGGCCACCTCTACACCGGCGGCGCGTGGTGCGGAACTGGCGCCAGCGGGTGCGGCTGCGGGAGCAGCGCCCGATGTGCCTGCGGCACCAACTTCCTTCGGACCCATCGGCTTGGACTGGTACCACCAGGCAGCACCCGACGCCGCTGCGATACCGACGACTGCCACAGCGGAGTAAATTACTTTTGAAACCATTGGATTTTCTTGGTCTGGATGCTGGGTAGGCCTGGCAAAACGTAGATGCTGCGAGCACCAAATTTCCCGGCCCCACAATTTGAAACAATTATCACAGCACAATCTGACGCACCGCCAGCATCACGCAATTACCCCCGTACCTGCAACTGCGCCACGCCGCGGTTGGCCAGCAGGTCGGCACGCTCGTTACCCACGTCGCCCGAGTGGCCCTTGACCCAGCGCCAGTCGATGGTATGGCCGGCGTTGGCAACCAGTGCGTCGAGCCGCTGCCACAGGTCAACATTCTTCACTGGCTGCTTGGCGGCCGTACGCCAACCGCGCGCCTTCCAGCCGACGACCCACTCGGTGATGCCTTTTCGCACATATTCGCTGTCTAGGTACAAAGTGACTCTGCAGGGGCGCCTCAACGCCGTGAGAGCTTCAATCACGGCCGTGAGTTCCATGCGGTTGTTGGTGGTACCGTCTTCACCGCCGAACAACTCTTTCTCGGTTCCACCCGATATCAATAAAGCGCCCCAGCCTCCTGGGCCCGGGTTGCCCTTGCATGCCCCGTCCGTGTAAATCTGGATATGGTTCACAACGTCGCCTTACTCCTTGTGCTGGTTGTTGCGATTGGCCACCGACACCGGTGCAGTGGCACGCGCTGGAACCGCTTTCCAGGCGGGTCCGATCAGCCGCATGCCGCGCACCCGTTTGACCGCCACCAAGAAATAGACTGCGCCAAAAATCGGCCACCAGCGCGGTCCGGCACGGTCCAGCCACTGAAAGCGGTCGAGCCACTGCTCGCTGGCCACCGCTGGTCGGTAACAGCCGAAGCGACCCGATTCGACCTCGAAGCTAAGCAAACGCAACCAGTCACGCAGACGCCAGTAACCAATGAACTCGCCCTCGCGCGGCAAAAACAGTTCCCCAACGCCGAATCGACCGTACAGGTGCGCGCGACGCTGGCGCAAGCCCCAAAGACTGACGGGGTTCACGCCACAGATCACCACGCGTCCTTCGGGCACCAGCACGCGTTCGACCTCGCGCAACGTGGCGTGCGGGTCAGCGTCTCGCTCCAGCGTGTGCGGCAGCACCACCAGGTCCAGGCTGCTGGCCGGAAAAGGCAAGGCAGCGAAGTCGCAGGCCAGTTGTACGCCGACTGCGCACCCTGCCCCGCGTTGACCCACGACCGGAGCTGTGGTACCGTCCGGCGGGTTTGCTGCAACCTCGGGCAGCGCGGGCTGGGGAGCGATTGCGCCCGACGCGAGCCAGCGGTGGGGCATGCGGTTGGCCTGCAGCGCGTCCAGCGCGGGCAAACCAAGTTGTAACGCGTGGTAGCCGAAAATATCGGCCACCACCTGGTCCATCTGGCTTCGTTCCCAGTCCAGCATGTAGCGGCCTTGGGGTGTTTGAAACCAGTCCTGCAAATCTACGATCTGTTTGCCCATGAACTTGTACCAGCTTCCCGCGCCCGGTGAGATTTCCGAAGGCCCGATTCTAGTCACCCGCCGTTGCGGGGCCCCGGTATGTCTCTGACGCGTATTGCAGCGTGCGCCGCATTGGTGGTTCTGGGAGGATGTGCTGCCACCAGCCAGCCTGGGACCGGCAACACGCCCGCGGCCGAGGTAGC
>JANOCN010000121.1:0-4804 GCA_031412185.1 Betaproteobacteria bacterium
CCCCCCCCATGTCCACCATCAACTACAGCGAAAAAATCCCCAACAACGTGAATCTGGGCGAAGACCGCGCCTTGCAGCGGGCGCTCGAAGGCTGGCAGCCCAACTTCATCAATTGGTGGGACGACGTAGGCCCGGAGGGCACAACCGATTACGACGTCTACCTGCGCACCGCCGTGAGCGTAGACCCGCAGGGCTGGGCGCAGTTTGGCCACGTGAAGATGCGCGACTACCGCTGGGGCATATTCCTGAATCCAGGTGCCGCCGACCGCGAGATCCATTTCGGCGACCACAAGGGCCAGAAGGTGTGGCAAGACGTGCCCGGAGAGCATCGCGCCAACCTGCGCCGCATCATCGTGACACAGGGCGACACCGAACCGGCGTCGGTGGAGCAGCAACGGCATTTGGGCCTGACCGCGCCCTCGATGTACGACCTGCGCAACCTGTTCCAGATCAATGTGGAGGAGGGCCGCCACCTGTGGGCGATGGTCTACCTGCTGCACAAACACTTCGGCCGCGATGGCCGCGAAGAAGCCGAGGCATTGTTACAGCGCACCTCGGGCGACCAGAACAACCCGCGTATTCTGGGTGCCTTCAACGAGAAAACGCCGGACTGGCTGGCCTTCTTCATGTTCACCTATTTCACCGATCGTGACGGCAAGTTCCAGCTGGCTGCGTTGGCGGAAAGTGCCTTCGACCCGCTGGCGCGTACCACCAAGTTCATGTTGACCGAAGAGGCGCACCACATGTTTGTCGGCGAGAGTGGTGTATCGCGTGTGTTGCAGCGCACCGCCCAGGTCATGAACGAACTCAAAACGGACGATCCGCAAAAGGTGCGCGCCGCCGGTGCCATCGACCTGGGTACGGTGCAGCGCTACCTCAACTTTCACTACAGCGTGACAATCGATCTGTTTGGTGCCGACCAGTCGAGCAACGCGGCAATCTTCTACAGCTCGGGGCTGAAGGGCCGCTACGAAGAAGGCAAACGCCCCGATGACCACTTGCTGAAAGGTCAGACCTACAAGGTGCTGGAGGTGCAGAACGGGCAACTTCAGGAAAAGGAAGTACCGATGTTGAATGCGCTCAACGAAGTGCTGCGCGACGATTTCATAAAGGACTCGGTGGCCGGTGTCGGCCGCTGGAACCGCGTGTTGGAGAAGGCCGGTATCCCGAACCGCCTGGTGGTGCCGCACAAGGCGTTCAACCGGCAGATTGGTGCGCTGGCCGGTGTCAAGATGTCGCCGGAGGGGCGGGTAGTGAACGAGGCTGAGTGGGCAGCCAACAAGGCCCAGTGGTTACCTACAGCAGAAGACTTCGCGTTCGTTGCGTCCTTGATGGGGCGTGTGGTCGACCCGGGCAAGTTCGCCGGCTGGATCGCGCCGCCCGCCATGGGTATCAACAAGCAGCCGGTGGACTTTGAGTACGTCCGCTTCGCCTGACAAGCGGCATGGACATGGCCGAAGCACAAGTGATCAAGCAGCACCTGATCGACCCCGAGATCTGCATCCGCTGCAACACCTGCGAGGCTACCTGCCCGGTACAGGCCATCACACACGACGACCGCAACTACGTGGTGGATGCAGACAAGTGCAACTTCTGCATGGCCTGCATCTCGCCATGCCCCACCGGTTCCATTGACAACTGGCGTACTTTGCCCAGGGTGATGGCCTACCCCACCACGGAACAGCTTATCTGGGACGAACTGCCGCCAGAGCTGACACCAGAGCAGCTGGCCGCCGAGGGTGTGTCCGCAGCCGCTGCGACCGCGGTGTTGCCCGCAGCGGCCCCGACCCCAGTTGCAGCGGATGGCACGGTCCCGTTCAGCAGTGCGGCCTATTGCGCCACCGTGCCGCCCTGGTCGGCGGCGCACGCCTACACCAACCTGTACGGTCCCAAGGCCACCGAGAAGGTGGTGCTGGCCACGGTGACAGGGAACGTGCGGGTGACCGAGGTGGGGCGTGAATACGATACCCACCATATCGTGCTCGACTTTGGTGCCATGCCGTTCCCGGTGCTGGAGGGGCAGTCGATCGGCATCATCGCGCCAGGCACGGATGAGGCGGGCCGAGCCCACCATGCGCGCCAATACTCTGTTGCCAGCCCGCGCAATGGCGAGCGTCCCGGCTACAACAATCTGTCGCTGACCATCAAACGTGTGTTGCAGGACCACCGGGGACAGCCGGTACGGGGTGTAGCGTCCAACTACATGTGCGACCTGCAGGTTGGCGACAAGGTGCAGGTGATTGGCCCGTTCGGGGCCAGTTTCCTGATGCCGAACAACCCGCGCTCCAACATCGTGATGGTCTGCACCGGCACCGGCAGTGCACCGATGCGCGCGATGACCGAGTGGCGTCGGCGCCAGCGCGCTTCCGGCAAGTTTGAGGGCGGCAAACTGATGCTGTTCTTCGGTGCCCGCACCAAGGAAGATCTGCCCTACTTTGGCCCGCTGCAAAATTTGCCGAAAGACTTTATCGACATCAACCTGGCGTTTTCGCGCATACCGGGGCAGCCGAAGCGCTACGTACAAGATCTGCTGCGCGAGCGCGCTTCAGACATCGGTGTCTTGCTGAACGATGCCAACACCTGCTTTTATGTGTGTGGTCTCAAGAGTATGGAAGAGGGTGTGTTGCTTGCCCTGCGCGACGCTGCCCAACAGGCAGGGCTGGCGTGGGAAGCGGTCGGTGCGGTGCTCAAGCAGGAGGGTCGCCTGCACCTGGAGACTTACTGAACTGCCACACGCATTTTCGCCATCACTTGCTGCGCCCCTGCTGCCATCAGGCGCGCGTCCGAACTCACCGTCACGAACTGGAATCCTTTGGCAATACGTGCCAATGCACCTTCGGGTGTGCCGTTGTGGATGCCGGCCACCAGGCCATGCGCCTTGGCGCGCGACAGGATGTGGTCGATTGCTTCCTGCGCTTTCGGGTCAACATCGTCGAACACCGGCCGGCAACCAAGTGCCAGTGACAGGTCCGACGGGCCGATGTAGATGGCATCGAGCCCTTCCACCGAGAGAATGTCGTCCAGGTTGTCGAGCGCTTGTGCGGTCTCGATCATCGCGAAAGTGACGATCTCGTTGTTGGCGTGCTGCGGGTAGTCAGCGCCGCCGTACAGCAGCGCGCGTGTAGGGCCAAAGCTGCGTGTGCCGCGCGGCGCATAGTGGGTATAGGCGACCAGCTTTTGGGCGTCTTCACGTGTATTGACCATCGGGCAGATAACCGCATAGGCACCTGCGTCGAGCGCCTTCATCAAGATGCCCGGTTCCAGCCAGGGCACACGCACCACCGGCACGGCAGCCGTGGTCGAGATCGCCTGCAACATGGTGACCATGGCCTGGTAGTCGACGATGCCGTGCTGCAGATCGATGGTCAGCGAGTCCCAGCCCTGGTGCGCCATGGTCTCGGCTGAGAAACTGTTGGGGATGGCCAGCCATCCGTTGACGGCGGCAGCGCCGGATGTCCACAGTGCGCGCAAGCGGTTTGGTCTCATCGGTGTTTCCTGGTAGGGGGGCTATCTGTCGAAAGCAGGGCGTTTGGGGTCGAACTTCCAGCCCGGGATCAGATACTGCATGGCTATGGCGTCGTCGCGCGAGCCCAGCCCGTGTTGTTGGTAGAGCTGATGCGCCTTCCCGACCTCGGCCATGTCCAGCGTGACCCCCAGCCCCGGTTGCTGCGGCACCTGCACCATGCCGCCCGCGATGCGCAGCGGGTCTTTGGTCAGGCGCTGGCCGTCCTGCCAGATCCAGTGCGTGTCGATGGCGGTCACGCGGCCTGGCGCAGCGGCCGCCACGTGGGTGAACATGGCCAGCGACACGTCGAAATGGTTGTTCGAATGCGAGCCCCACGTCAGACCCCAATCGCGGCAGGTCTGGGCCACACGCACCGAGCCGGCCATGGTCCAGAAGTGCGGGTCGGCCAGCGGAATGTCGACCGACTGCAGTGCCAGCGCGTGACTCAATTGGCGCCAGTCGGTGGCGACCATGTTGGTCGCGGTCGGCAAACCGGTGGCGCGGCGGAACTCGGCCATCACTTCACGCCCCGAGAAGCCATCTTCGGCACCACACGGGTCTTCCGCATAGGCGACCACCCCACGCATGTCGCGCATCAGGGAAACGGCTTGTTTTAGCAGCCAGCCACCGTTCGGGTCGAGCGTCACCCGGGCCTTGGGAAAGCGTTCATGCAGCGCCACAATAGCCTCGATCTCGAGTTCGGCGCGCAACGCTCCGCCCTTGAGTTTGAAATCGTTGAAGCCGTAACGCTCGTAGGCGGCTTCGGCCAGGCGCACCACGGCCTCGGGTGTCATCGCCACCTCGTGGCGCAGGCGCGACCAGGTGTCGCTGGTATCCGCTTCGCTGGCCGCATCGGCGTAAGGCAAGTCGGTCTTGCTCTTGTCGCCCACAAAAAACAGGTAGCCCAACATCTCGACCGCGTCGCGTTGCTGGCCTTCGCCCAGCAGGGCCGCAACCGGCACGCCCAGGTGCTGACCCAAGAGGTCCAGCAAAGCAGATTCGATGGCCGTCACGGCATGGATGGTGGTGCGCAGATCGAAGGTCTGTTGCCCACGCCCGCCGCTGTCGCGGTCAGCGAACTGCTGCTGCACCTCCTGCAGCAGGCGCTGGTGCGAACCGAGCGGCTGGCCAACGATGAAGCCACGGGCATCCTCCAGCGTCTGGCGAATTTTTTCACCGCCGGGTACTTCACCTACCCCGGTGCGGCCAGCGTTGTCGGTCAGGATCAGCAGGTTGCGGGTAAAGAACGGCCCGTGGGCACCGCTGAGGTTGAGCAGCATGCTGTCGCGGCCGGCGACA